>JAGLCW010000155.1 GCA_023146045.1 Caldisericia bacterium | reverse complement strand
GCAGGTTTTGTTCTATATCCATCCATGTAAATACCCTTACGAAGCTTAATGATTGTTTTAAGATCAGGCATTCTTTGAACTCGAACTAAATATGTTTTTGGTACATGGTGATTAGGAGATAGAATTTTCTTAGATAATTCACCATCGTTGGTTAAAATTATTATTCCCTCTGAATCGTAATCTAATCTGCCAACAGGAAATATAGGCAGTTCCTTTGGAACAAAATACATCACTGTTTTTCTTTTTTGTGGATCATTTAGCGTTGTCATTACCTTTGTTGGTTTGTTTAGTAAAATGTAGTGCACTTGTGTGTATGGCTTTAGTATCTTGTCATTATAAGTGACAACATCATTTTGTGGTACAATCCGTTCTTCAGGTTTTGTAATAATATCTCCATTAACATATATATGACCAGATCTTATAAGCTCTTCAGATTTCCTTCTTGAGCCAATACCGCTCTCTGTTACATATGTGTGCAATTTAATTCTTTTGTTCTCTATATCATTTCTGTTCATTTACCATTCCAGTGTATATTATCCGATCATCTTCATTTTTTTGAGATGATACTGTATCTATTGTACTCTGTAAAACAACAATTTTATCAAACTTATCTATTATACGTTTGTCATGAGTAATAGCAACTATAGTTTTATCTTTAAAATTTGAGAATAAACACTTGTAAATATTCTCTTCTACAGTTTTATCTATTGATGAGCTAAAGTTATCAAGAAGTAAAATTTTTGGTTTTCTTACAAGTGCCCTGGCTAGTAAAATTCTTTGAATCTGACCTTGAGAAAAACAAACTTTCTTTTGATCGATTATTGTATTATATTTTTTTGGTAAAGCATTAATAACCTCATCCAAATATAGGTCTTCCAATACTTTTTCAACGTCTGTGTGCAATATTGACGGATCAGCCAATGTAACGTTTTCATAAACTGATGCTTTAAAAAAATGACTTTCTCTAGTAACATACCCGAAATATGAATAATAATATGCGTACGGTATTTCTTCAATACTTACCCCACCCAACGTAATGTCACCAGTATCAGGCTTAATGTGCTTCATAATTAGATTAAATATTGTGGATTTACCAATACCACTTGGACCAGTTATGCAAACATTTTTACCATAAGGGATTGTTAAACTAAATTTTCTTAGCGTATCTGGAAAGTCAGGGTAATGATAAGAAATATTTTCAAATTTCAAATCGTAATTCTCTAAATTAGGTTTTAAACTTTTATTGTTTTTTCCAGACTCAAGAAGACGAATTTCTTCTTGATCAAATATTAGCTTTAGTCTCTCTATAAATGGATGAACATGAGAGTATTCAGTTATGCTACAGAATATTTCTTGCATTTGTGAAGAGCATTGCTGAAGGTACGTGTGGTAAGAAACTAATTCACCAATTGTAATTCCTGGGTAACCAAGGCATATTAATACTCCACCAACGATTATTGGCAGTAAAGTCATATACAAACCCATACTGGATATACTTCCAGAAGAAAGTGCTGAATCCATATTGGCTTCAGCACTTTTGGTCATATATCTTCTCATGCCTGAATTGAATCTTTGTATAGTTGGGTTTGTAACTCTAGAATGGTGTATATCTTGAACCCCACTAGAAAATTCAAGCAATGAGTCGTTTAGATGGATTAATTCTTTGTTGGCTATTCGCGATTTGTTTTCTAATTCTTTGCTGTTGATGACTATAAAGTAAACACTTGCAGGTATTGCTGCTAAGGAAAGTAATGCTAGCTCCCAATTCCAAACAAAAAGAAAAATTAAAACTGTAAGTACGCTAAGACTGTTAACAAAAAAACTAATGAATGATCTTCGGAAGTATTCCTTAAGCACAAACACGTCATAGCTGTAGTGTGTCAACAAATTACTTGGAGAATGCTCTTTGTAAAAAAGATAATGTTTTTGCATAATTGTAGAAAACAATCTTGCTCTAAAAGACTTAAACACACAAGTTGCGTATTTGTAATGTAGCTGAATTTGAATGTTGAACACGTAGTATCCAATAACATAATTAACTGTCATTAGAAGTGCTAATACTAAAAATGCTGTAATGTCTTTACTAGGAAGTACCGTATCTATAGCCATTCCTAAAAAATACGGACCTATTATTGTTGTAGCTACATATGCCAGAGTAAAAACTGTCGTTGAAAAAACATATTTTTTTGCTTGTCTAAAGTCTGGACGCAATAAATCAATGAAATCTTTCAAAGAGGAAAAGTATAAATTGTTAAACAACTTGGACAAAAATACCTCCCCTTGTGTTATTAATATGACCTTTTGCTAAGTATATCCTTTATTTTCATTAGTCTCACAGTTGTGGATCTTTCATTTTCTTCAAGTTTTGATGTAATAGTTTTTATTGTTCCTTCTAATTCAGGAATAAGTACATATTCTAATGCATTAACCCTTCTTTTTGTCATTTCAACAATTTTTGCAACTTCGTAGATTGAAAATTCGAGTTCTGCAAGTTTCAATAAATCATCCAGAATAAGATCAAAATCTTTAAATACGATATCGAATGCTGGATTTAAACCCGATTCACTAAACTTTGGTTTAATTTCGTGAGAATGGTTTATATGAAATTCTGGTAGGACAATGTTCATAATATTCTTTTGTGTCATTGAAATATCAAAATCTGCTGGATATTCAGAAACAGTTTTTTGCATCTCTTCGTCGGTAACAGTAGTCCTGAGAGATAAGAATTCTTCTAGAATTTTTGGTAGCTTGTTTCCTACTTTTTTTTCTTGAATTTCAAACTCTCTGGCTAATATTACAAGCTCTCTTGCCAATGCTTCAAGCTTCTCTTTAAGTAATTTATGTCCCCGGAAAGCTGTCTTATAACGCTTCCTGGTTTCAAGAAGATTCATACGAGTTGGACTAACGCGTTGAGCCACTACTTGCCACCTTTTTTGTAATATTTTTCGATGAATTTGTCACTAACACGAGTCATTTCAGTCTCTGGTAATATTCTCAATAATTCCCAACCAAGATCAAGTGTTTCTGCAATTGTTCTGTCTTCTCTATGTCCTTGCTTTACATATTTTCTTTCAAATTCATCAGCAAATTTTATGTATAGCTGATCGATTTCACTTAAAGCAGATTCTCCTAAAATTACAGCTAGCTCTTGAACTTCTCTACCTTTTGCATATGCTGCAAACAGTTGGTTCATTAAATTTGCATGGTCTTCTCGTGTTTTTCCATCTCCTATACCTTTATCTTTTAATCGTGATAAAGATGGAAGAACGTCGATTGCTGGATACAAACCTTTTGCATGTAATGATCTAGATACAAATATTTGTCCTTCTGTAATATATCCAGTTAGATCAGGAATTGGGTGTGTTTTATCGTCGTCTGGCATAGAAAGAATAGGCATCATAGTAATAGAACCTTTTTTACCCTTAATCCTTCCACAACGTTCGTATATTGTTGCTAAATCTGTATACATGTATCCTGGGTATCCTCGCCTTCCAGGAATTTCTTTTCTTGCAGCAGATACTTCTCGTAATGCTTCGCAATAATTTGTCATGTCAGTAAGAATTACTAAAACATGGATTCCTAAGTCAAAGGCTAGATATTCTGCTGTCGTAAGTACAAATTTTGGTACAGCCAATCTTTCAATAACGGGGTCGTTTGCCAGATTTATATACATAACAGATCTCTCAATTGCACCACTTTCACGTAACGATGAAATAAACTCATTAGCTTCATCGAATGTTACTCCCATGGCTCCAAATACAACTGCAAATTGATCATCTTTATTCATAACTTTTGCTTGACGTGCAATTTGCAATGCTAGCTCGTTATGCGGCAAACCAGATCCGGAAAATATTGGTAGTTTTTGTCCCCTGACGAGGGTATTGAGACCATCAATACCAGAAATACCTGTTTGAATAAATTCTGATGGGTAGTCTCTTGCATATGGATTGATTGGTTCACCAATAGTAGAACGCGTTACTTCGGTTATAATGTCACCACCATCATCTATTGGTTTACCAAGTCCACTAAATACTCTACCGACAATATCGGGTGAAAGGTTTACTTCTGCAGGTTTACCGCTGAATCTAATTTTTGTTTTATCTATGTTTAAATTTTCGGTACCTTCAAACATTTGAACTAAAGCTTTATGCTGCTCAGCTTTAAGTACTTCTCCGTGCCTAACTGTTCCATCAGATAGAATTACTTCTACTAATTCTCCATAACTACAACCATCTATACCATCTACAACAATGATTGGCCCAGCAACGTCGGATAAAGATTTATATTCTTTAATCATTTGATTCCTCCTGAGTATGAGAAATGGAATCTAATGCTTCTCGAATTTGTTTAGTGAGATCACATTCTTCAATTCTTTTTTCTGAAATGTACTTAACGCGGCTTATAGTTCCACGCACAGGTAAACGAATTATATCAGCAACTTTAAGAGTTTTATTTTCTTTTAAGCATTTCAGTGACTCTTGGTAGAAAACAACAATATTTTGCATCATATAGAATTGCTTTTTTTCACTAGTGTATGTATCAATATCGTCAAATGCATTCTGATGCAAAAAATCTTCTCTAACTGATTTTGAAATTTCCATAATCAGTTTTTCAGATTCAGACAAAGCGTCAGTTCCAACTAAACGAACAATTTCATTTAGTTCATTTTCTTTTTGTAGAATTCCCATTGCTAGCAACCTATATTTTGGCCACAGTTTGTCTACATGGTCTGCAAAATATTGGTCAATAAGGTCAGAGTATAATGAATAACTGTTTAACCAGTTTATAGCTGGGAAATGCCTTGCATAAGCCAATGATGCCTCTAATGACCAAAACACTTTTACAACTCTTAATGTAGCCTGAACTACTGGTTCAGAAAGGTCTCCTCCTGGAGGTGAAACAGCTCCTATCACAGATAAACTACCTATATCACCACCTAGTGTCTCTACTTTTCCTGATCTTTCATAGAAACTAGCAATACGTGATGACAGATAAGCTGGATAACCTTCTTCTCCAGGCATTTCTTCAAGCCTACCAGATATTTCTCTCATTGCTTCTGCCCAACGAGATGTAGAATCAGCCATAATAGCAACATTGTATCCCATATCTCTGAAATATTCTGCTATAGTAATTCCAGTGTAAACAGATGCTTCTCTTGCAGCAACAGGCATATTTGATGTATTTGCAATTAAAATTGTTTTTTCCATTAATGATCTTCCAGTTTTTGGATCTTTCAAAACTGGAAACTCCATAAGAACGTCTGTCATTTCGTTACCACGCTCGCCGCAACCGATATACACAATCATGTCGGCAGAAGACCACTTGGCTAATTGATGCTGAATAACTGTTTTTCCAGACCCAAATGGTCCAGGAACGCAAGCTGTCCCGCCTTTTGCCACAGGAAAAAACATATCGATAACCCGTTGACCGGTAATAAGCGGTTTTGTAGGTAGTATTCTTTTTTTATAAGGCCTTTTGTTTCTTACAGGCCACACTTGAATCATTGAAACATTATGTGTTTTACCATTTTTATCTTTTACAACAGCGACTGTTTCTTTTCCATTGAATTTTCCTGCTTTAATTTCGTCTAGTGTTCCATTTAAGCCAGGGGGGATCATGACGAAGTGTCTAATTGTTTCGGTTTCTTGAACCCATCCAATTTTTTCACCTTCAGAGACATTTGTCCCTTGCTTTGTTGTAGGGGTAAATTCCCATTTTTTTGTAAAATCTATAGGATCTAGACCAATTCCTCTGGCGATAAAATTTCCATGTTTGTCGTAAATCTTATTTAATGGTCGTTGAATACCGTCATATATGCTTCCTATGATACCAGGTCCTAACGTTACTGAAAGTGGATATCCAGACGCAGTAACAGGCTCTCCAGGTCTTAACCCTGTGGTTTCTTCATAGCATTGCATGTATACTTCATTTTTGTGAAGCTCAATTATTTCACCAAATAATTTCTCGTTTCCTATTCTTACTACTTCCATCATATGTGCTTCAGGCATATTGTCCGCAACAATAAGCGGGCCCGAAATACTTACAATTCGACCTTTGTGTTCAACATTTGCCATTATTTGTCTCCTTCGGTCTTGACAATATCAATTCCTACAGCTCTTCTAATCATGTTGCTTAATTTTTCTACAGCTGCATCTCTTGAACCAGAATTTGTAGGTATGGAAATAATGATTACATGCTCATCTTGAATAAGTAACTCATTTTCAGGATTGATCGTTTGTATGAATGTTTCTGTTACAATAAAAAATTTGTATTTTTTTGCTTCAATTTCTTCTTTTAGATGTAGGTTGAATTCTTTTTTATCGTTTACAGGAATTGTGTTAAAAGAATAAGCAGAGAATATTCTTATAATATCTCTTTCTCCTATAACGCATCCCCTAATTTTACCAGGTTGCATTTATTACCATCTCCTTTAGATTGTGACATGGCAAACTGTAACGAGTACAAATATACAGTTTTTTGATCATTTCGATCTCCATTATGAACCTTCCGAAATATGAAATGATATAATCTGGTCCTGAACTTTCCCAATTTGGTTCTTTCATCAATCGCCAAAAAATTGTCCACCAATACGATTCGTATCTGTACATGAAAGAGTAATCATACTTTTTTACAGGTCTTTCTTTTTCAATAAAAGTCATCCAAAAGCTTTGTGTTAAATCCATTTCAGCTGTTTCAAAATTGCTTTTAAAAAGGAAATGAAGCGAAGTATCTGAAATACCTCCACCAAAATAAAGAGGTATTTCCTCATCGTTAGAGTTGGCTTTGTTTCTGATACATTTAAAGAAATTAAACCTATCTACTATGTATGAAGATACTTCTCTGGTGTAATCGGTTCCTTTTTCTGCTACTTCTTGGAAAGCTCTAAGTCTTTCTGGAAAAGGTTTATCGAGTAAGAGTGTGGAAATTTCTTCTTGAGAAAAAATTACTGAATGAAATTTTTCTAAGAATACATTAATATATTCTTCTGGAAGTATTTTTGCAATTCCTTCCATTTCTTTGAAGTAAAAACTCCAAAGTGCGTTTTCAAAATCCTTTGCGTCTAGTGTCATTTTGATTGATGAATACCGTGAATTTTGAAGATTTTTGAAAATCTCTTTCAGGGTGACGCTTTGGTACAAATTCTTTACTGCAGAAGAATTTAAGAATATTTCTTCCCGAGCTTTAAGAAAAGAAGAAATATAGCCGTATTCGTAGTCTTTTAGGCCATTTTGTATAATAGGTTTATCATTCATCAAAAATTTTCTTCCTGATTTCATTTTTATTTTTCTGCATGAAATCTTCTACAATTTCATCCAATGGAAAAATATACTTGATGTTACCATCTACAAAAGCTAAGCCTGGTTCGATTTCAGAATCTACGCCTTTAAAGCTGTAGTTTGGTTGCTTTAATCCTTGATCAATCAACGCTTTTTCACTAATTGACTTGTCTAGCTCGCTACTACAATAAATATTTGCATTTTTGGGAATTTCCTTTTTTACTTTATTCAAAAGTATTGCTGGGTTCTTTTGTACAACCAGTATATATTTTTTCAGTAATTCCTTTTTTAACAAAATTAACAAGTCATGTTGTGCATGAAGCAATCTCTTTTTATAGTCTGATTCTGCAAAGAATTTAGTGTTATTAATCCTTGAATTAATTTCGTCATCTAAATGTTGCTTTTCTGCATTATGAGCAGTTTTTACATCATCCATGAATGATTCAAGCTTATTCTTAATGTCTTTCTTTGCTGCTTCAATTAACTCAGTTGCTTCGTTTTTAGCTTCTGCTGTTACTACTTGTTCCAGCTTCTTTGTATTCATTTTACTATATTAAACAAGATGTTTGGATAAATGTAAGTAATAAGAATCCACCGACAAAAGCAAGTAATGAATAAGTTTCAACTAAAGCTGGAAAAAGAAGAGCACTACCAGATTTCTCTGGTTGTTTTACTGTAAGATTAATTGCTGCAGCAGAACTTTTACCCTGATATATCGCAGATGAATAAAGTACAACTCCAATAAGGATAAATGAAAAGAATAGTGTTATACCGGCTTGAACTGATAATGGTGTTCCAGCGCTAAGTCCCATTTGTTGCATGCCAAGAAAAGCAAGAACAAATCCGTATAATCCCTGTGTAGCAGGTAAAGCCATTAATACAAACAACCTACCAAATAGTTCTGGTTTTTCAGAAAGAGCACCTGCTGCTTGATTACCAGAAATAAATAGTGCTTTTGCTGACCCCATACCACTAAGCATCAAGCATACAAATAGTCCGACCACATTCCAACCTTGACCGGAACTGAAAAAATAATCACTAAGTAATTGTGCAAATGTCATTTCTTTGCCTCCTTGATAACAAAAACATGGTTAAAACTTTGAGAATACGCATTGTACTCTGTTCCACCGCTTTCATAAAACCTACTGAACATTTCATAGAAAAGAAGTCTTACAGGGTGTACAAATGATCCGATAATATTCAATAAAAAATTGAACGCATTTAATATTAGAATCATTATTGCAACTAAAATTGCTCCAGCAACTGGAATGCTATTAAACATGCCTGCAATAAGATTAAATGACATTGCCATAGAAGAAGTTGCAACCATTAATGCTGCTAACCTTAAATAAGATAGAACATCTCCAAGCAATGTAGCAACGCCATATGAACTCTTTATACCATATATATTTAAGAAGCCTTTGATTATGCCTTTAAATACATTTTTACCTGAATTTAAATACCCACCAATAAAGATTAATACCAGTGAAAATAAACATACCCAAGTGGAGAAAGTTACGAGTAATTCAGGATAGTATCCTGGAACTAAAAATTGTCCTGCAACAAATACTGATCCAGGAATAAATAGAATCCAGGAAAGTGAATTTAAAATAGCATCTTTGTAATTTTTTTCTTTCATTTTTTGCAGGAAAGCCATAGCAATACCAATGCATTGTAAAAGTGCTCCTAAATAAATTACAGCAACCATTATTGCGACAAAGTTATTTGAAGGGTTTATAACACCAATTGCGTCTTTAATTTTTATTAAAAAGCTCTCTTTTGGTAAATATGAAACTGAAATCAAATCTCCAGCCCAAGATTCTGTCAGTGCGCCAAAAATAAATGCGAAAAGACCTGCAAAAAAGAACATTTGGAAAAATGAAACTGTTCCTTTGTCATAATAACATTTTTTCATAGCAAACGCACTAAGTGCCATTAATGATAAACCGTAGATGCCGTCGGCAAATGCTAGTCCAAATAAAATAATAAAAACCCAACCAACTAATGCAGTTGGATCAATCATTCCAATTCTTGGTATTCCGTACATTTTGATTAAAAATTCGAATGGTTGAACCCATTTGTTATTTTTAAATTTTACTGGTGGATTCTCTACATTTTCAAGCTTATCTATGTATATGTTTGAGTATTCAGAAGCAATTTCTTGAATTATCTCGTCAGCTATGTCTGCTGGTATGTAACCTTCCACATATGTTACTCTTTTAGCTTCAGCAAATCTTTTTACACCATTTGCTCTATCGTGTTTGTTTTTTAGGAAGTCTTTCCATAGATAGAAATGTTTACTTTGTTTTGAATAATCTAGAAGAATCGCATCCCACTCTTGAATATTTTTTTCTAAATCGTAAATTTCTTTCTCTAGAATTCCAATTGTTTCAATTGGTGACATTGTTAAATCTCTAAAAGTGAATTCTTTTAAGCCTGCTCTTCTAAGATAAAGAATTGCTTCGGAGAGTATCTTTGTTGGAAATGCTACAATGAAGCCTTCTGCTATTTTCTTTTTATTATCTTCTTCTTCGTAAACAGGAATTATGACTGCATTTTTTTTAAGATAAGTAAATTGTTCAAGGTCATTAATACTTCGCCCATCAGCTTTAAGAAAGTAAACCGTTGTTCTCTCGTATTTAGAAATATCCGAAAACGAGAATTTAAATGGTTTAAATGGTATTAAATCTTTTAGTATTAATTCTTTATATTTAAGATGTTCAAGAGCTTTTTTCTTGTTTTCTGCTATTGAATATATTTCTGAGTGAAGATCGTGAAAAACTATTTCTTTTTCTATCTTTTCCATTTCAGCGGTTGTAAATATTGGTCTTTTTGGGATGAAATTATTTATAAAAGCTTTTTTTTCTGGATTTATTCCTTCCAAAACTTTTATTGCATATTCGGCTTTTTCTATGTTTTGGTTGATTTCTTTAAGTTCATCATCGTCTGGTAAATATGCTTGACTGAGAGGAGATACATTTTTAAGATGCATTACTCCCTTTTTATACAGTGTGTTTCTGAATCTAATTACTTCCTTTTTTGGAACTACAAACCTTAAAAGGTGGAGCTTTTCAATTGCCATGCTCTAAGTCCCAATTTTAGAATTAAATGATTCAATTATTGAAGAAAGGGTATCTGAGTATTTATTTTTCATTTGATCGTCAAAAGAGTCGAATTTTTTGCTATATTTTTCCGTAGTTTCTTTTTTAAATGCATTAAACTTATTTTCATTTTGCTCTTTTAATGATTGAATCTCTCGCTGGTTTTTTTCTAACACTTCTTTTTTTTGTGCTTCCAGTTTAGATAGCATTCCCTTGCATTCTACTTTTGCATCAAAAATGAGCTCTTGTGCTTTTTTCTCGTAGTCTTTTATGGTCTCAAAAATATCGCTTTTCACTATTTATTAACCTTTCGTAAAAAATAACAACGTCCATTTTACTCTAAGAACTAATAACTTCAACAGTATTATTGTGAATTCCTTGAATAAGAGCACCATTAATTTTAAGAACTTCAATCTCTCGAATCAAATTTTTTGTGATTATTTCTCCTGGGCACAAATAAGGAATTCCTGGGGGGTATGGTGTAATAATATTCTTGGAAACTTTTCCTATTGCTTCTTCCAAATTAACTGTTTTCGAATTCATATAAAGTACTTCAGATGGTGTAAATTTTTGATCTGGTAAATCTCTTGCAAAAATAGATAAATTTTTAGTTTTAATCTGTGCTATTTTCATTTCATTCTCTTTTCTGTTTAGGAGAATTTCTTTGAGACTATGCGAAAGTTTATCTATATCTTTCTTTGTATTACCTGCTGTAATAAGGCATAGTAAATAATTTATGGAAGCAAATTCAATTTCAATTCTGTATTTTTCGTGTAGTATTGATTTAATTTTAAAACCGCTCATTTCTGTTTTTGATACATCTATGATTAGTTTTGTTTTGTCCCAATCTTTAATACCTTTTGTACCTATTAATTCTTCATTAAAAACTTCTACAGAATCAATCTCATTAAGTATTTTTCTTCCGTAGTGTGCTGTTTCGATTGCTTTATTAATCAATTCTTCACCTTGTTCTGTTACCATTTCTATGCAGCAATCTATGGATGACATCAATAAATAACTTGGTGATGAAGATTGTAGCATCGACAATATGGTTTTTAGTCTTTGTATTTCAAATCGAGTACCATTTGTGTGTAACAATGCCGTTTGGGTTAGAGCTGGTAGATTTTTATGAGTTGATTGAGTTACAATGTCTGCACCCAAATCAACAGATGATGAAGGCAAATTGCTATTAAAATGAAAATGTGCGCCGTGAGCTTCATCCACCAATACAATTAGATTGTTTTCATGAGCAATACAAATTAATTCTTGCATGTCCTGAGTCATCCCTAAGTAATTCGGGGAAGTAAGTAACACAGCTTTTGCGTCTGGGTTTTCAAGTATTGCTTTTTTGAGGGTTTGAGAACTAATCCCTGTAGCAATTAGAGTTCCATAAACTAGTTCTGGTTTCATCCAGACTGGCTTACATCTTCCAATAGTTAATCCAGATATTACGCTTTGATGAGAGTTTCTTTGTACTAGTATTTTTTCACCTGGTAAAACTGATGCCATTATCATTGATATTACACCTACAGTGCTACCGTTTACTAAGAAGAATGTTTTATCTGCTCCAAAAGCTTTGGCAGCCAATTTTTGAGCGTTTTTTATAACACCATTTGGTTGATGCAAATAATCTAGCCCTTCAACTTCTGTAATATCAAAAGCGAAAATATTGTTTTCGGCTTTTAGTTTTTCTGGTAATAGGATTCCTCCAAAATGCCCTGGCATATGGAAGGATACTTTATTCTCTTTTGTGAAATTCTTTATGGCGTCAAATATTTGTGCTTTAGAATTTTTAGGCATCTCTAAGCAATTCCTTAAGAATTGTTTGCAACATTTTTGGATTACCTTTTCCTTTAGTCTTTTTCATGCATTGACCCATAAATAAACCAAAGAGCTTCTGTTCTCCATTTTTATATCGTTCTAGTTCGTTTTTGTTTTCTTCAAGAACTTCACTAACTATTTTTCTTAAAGAATCTGTATCACTCACTTGCAACAGACCTTTTTCTTTAACAATTTCGCTAGGGTTTTTTCCTGTTTCAATTACAACAAGTAAAACATCTTTTGCGATTTTTCCAGAAATAGTACCTTTCAAAATAAGTGAAAGTAATTCTGTCAATTGCATAGGCTTTATACCAACTTCATTAATATAGCAGTTATTTTTATTCATTATTTTGAGAATTTCTGATGAAATCCAGTTAGCTAAAAGTTTAGGGTCTTGGAAATCTTTCATACATAAATCATAATAATGAAGAATTTCTTTAGAAGAAGTAATTAAGCTAGCATCGTATTCTGAAAGATTATGAGTTTTAATCAGTCTTTCAACTGCTTGACCTGGCAATTCTGACATGTTTTTTCTTGCTTCATCTATCATTTCTTGTGTCACAAACAATGATTTCAAGTCAGGTTCTGGGAAAAACCTATAGTCTGCTTTTCCATCTTTTATTCTCATTATAAATGTTTCTGATTTGCTTTCATCCCAAGAACGAGTTTCTGGGATTATCTTTCCACCTGCATCAAGAACTTTATTTTGTCTTTCAATTTCATATTCTATAGATTTTGCAACTGCTTTAAAAGAATTCAGGTTTTTTACTTCAATTTTTTGGCCCAATGAACCATCAGGATTTGTTAAAGAGATGTTTACGTCGCAACGTAATGCCCCTTCTTCCATTTTTCCAGTTGAAATTCCCGTGTATGTAATTATTTGTTTTAGCTTCTCCAAAAATATATTAGCAGTTTTTGCAGTTTTTAAGCATGGCAATGTAACAATTTCAAGTAGCGGTACACCTGCTCTATTAAAATTTATTAATGTTTTATCTGTTCCTGGTTCATGTAGCATTTTTGCTGAGTCTTCTTCAATATGAATTCTTTCTAGTTTTACTATTTCGTCAGAAACGCTTATGTGCCCGTTTTTAATTAGTGGAATGCTGTCTTGGGTAATTTGATACCCTTTTGGCATGTCGGGGTAGAAATAGTTTTTTCTTGAAAAATCAGAAACACATTGCACCTCTCCGTTAATAGCCAAACCTAAAGTAATTCCCATTTTTATGGCTTCTTTGTTTGGAACAGGTAGTGCTCCTGGATAGCCCATACAGACTGGACAAATATTTGTGTTTGGTTCATCTCCAAAACTTGCTTTGCAGCGGCAAAACATTTTTGTTTTTGTTAATAATTGAATGTGGATTTCTAAACCGATAACTGGTTGTCTCATTTTAATTCCCCTTCAATTAATTTTGCCACGCTATGTAAGACTTTTTCAGAAAATTTTGGACCCATTATTTGGATTCCGGCTGAAAAACCATTTTCGTTGCATCCTACTGGTATAGTAACAGAAGGCATCCCGGCAATTGCAGAAGGTATTGTTAAATAGTCTGAATAATACATATCTAGTGGATCATTTCGTTCTCCAAATTTAAATGGAAGTTTTAATGAAGTAGGAATTACCATGAATTGGCATGAAGAAAATATTTGGTCAAGTTTTTCTGTAATTTTTTCTTTTGCGCATAACGCTTGCTTGTAGTAGCTTCCTTCAATCTCTTCAGAGAGGATGTATGTTCCTAATAGAATTCTGCGCTTTACTTCGGCACCAAATCCTTGAGTACGGGTTTTTATGTATGCTTCTTGAGAAGATTCACCAGATATTTGAAGCCCATATCTTACACCGTCATATCTAGCTAAGTTAGAAGAAGCCTCTGAATCGGCAATAATATGATATGCTGCCATTGCTTTATCTAAATTATCTAGCCAATGGTTTTCCTTTTTAAAGTTTTTTAGTAATATTGCAATGACTTTTTTGTACATATCATGAACAAATGGGTCTATATAAAGTTTTTCAATTTCATTACAAATTCCAAAAGTAGAAATTTCTTCTGGTTCTTTTAAATCTTGGTATTCGATGTTGACTGATGTCGAATCTTTTGGATCGTAACCACTAATTACCTCAAGAAGACTAAATGCGTCGTCGACATCATTTGCTATTGTGCCAATTTGATCTAGTGAAGAACAAAATGATAGCATTCCGTACCTTGAAACTAAACCATATGTTGGTCTGATTCCCACTACTCCACAAAAGCTAGCTGGTTGTCTAACTGAACCACCAGTATCTGAACCAAGCGATACGGTGCAATGGCCTGCTCTGACAGATGCAGCAGAACCACCAGAAGATCCACCTGGAGTATATTTTGTATTTATCGGATTTTTTGTTGGATAAAAACAAGAAGTTTCCGTAGAGGAACCCATTGCAAACTCATCCATATTTGTTTTTCCAATAATTAATCCACCAGCATTTTTTATTTTTCTTACAACTGTTGCGTCGTATACAGAGATATGGTTTTCTAGAATTTTTGAAGCAGCAGTTGTCTTAAATCCTTTAACATTAATGTTGTCTTTAATGCCTACTGGAATTCCAACAAAAGGTGTATCTTCTACAATTTCTTTTGTAATAGGTTTAGGTACCTGCTTTGCCTCATTTAAGCAAGACTCTCCGGTTACTTCAATAAAAGTATGCATTTCTGATTCTTGAGCTTCAATTCTTTTGAGATATTCTTCAATAATTTCTACTGGTGTTTGTTCCCCTTGGATCAAAGAATTATGTATTTCGTTTTTTGTTTGATGGGTCACTTTTGTTTTCCTTTAAAACTCATTACTGGACATACAACAAGATTTTCTTCTTTTACTGGAACATTTTTCATCAAACCTTTTACGTTTTGAAAAAGCTTAGGTTTGTCTGGAGATAAATAATTTTCAGTTCTTAAATCATCGATTCCATCTGGCGATGTATTTACTTCATCAAACAAAGAAGCAATGCTGTTTAATTGCTCAATAATATCAGCTTGCTCATCTTCGGTAAGACTTAAGGAAGACATTCTACAAATCGACTTCAGTATATCGTTTGTTATTTTATTTGAATTACCCACAAAGTTCCACCGAATCTCTTGCAATCATAATTTCTTCGTCTGTGAATATTATGTATACTTTAACCTTAGAATTATCGGTAGAAATTTCCCGTGTAACTCTGGCGTATGGAAAATTTCTTTCATCGTCTAGCTCAACCCCAAAAAATTCCATATTTTTCATACTTGTTTCACGAACTTCTTCTGTGTTTTCACCTACTCCTCCACAAAATACAATGGCATCAAGTCCGTTCATTTCTGCAGCATATGCACCAACATATTTCTTTACCTGATACGATAGAATGTTTAATGATAATAGACATCTTTCATCCATTTCTTTTGCCTTTTGTGTAACATCCCTTAGGTCTGGTGATACACCAGAAACTCCTAGAAATCCGGACTTCTTGTTCATTATGGTATCTACTTCGTCTATAGACATATTTTTAGTTTTTTGGAGAAATAATGGAATTGCTGGATCTATATCGCCACATCTTGTTCCCATTTCCACTCCAGCTAATGGAGTAAAACCCATGGAAGTGTCCATTGATTTCCCACCGTTAACTGCACATATTGAGCTTCCATTACCAAGATGACAGGTTACAATTTTCAATTCTTCTATAGGTTTTCCCATTAGTTTTGCACATTCTTGCGATACGTATCTATGGGATGTTCCATGGAAACCATAACGTCTAATTTTATCTTTTTTGTATAGATCGTATGGTAAAGGATAAATATAGTTTTGGCTTGGTATTGTCTGGTGAAATGCTGTATCAAAAACAACAACTTGAGGTGTTTTTGGCATTAATTTTTCACAAGCACATATTCCTTCGAGATTAGCTGGATTGTGAAGTGGGGCTAATGGAATACAACGTCGAATTTCATCTTTTACTTCTTCTGTTACTATAACAGATTTTTCAAATTTCTCTCCACCGTGAACTCCTCTGTGCCCAACAACTTCTATCTCAGAAACATTTTTGATTACTCCATACTCGGGATGAGTTAAATGTTTAAACATTATAGCTAATCCATCTGAATGATTGGGGATTGGAGCTGTAATTTTTATTTCTTCACCTAATCTGTTTTTGTATTTAAAACCACCGGTTTCCATTCCAATGCGTTCAACAATACCGCTAGCTAAAACCTGTTCTCCAGTCATTTTATAGAACTTATATTTAATAGAAGAACTACCGCAATTTAAAACTAATACCTTCATGGAAACCTCCAACGAGTTATTTTAGTCAATATAAAGTGTACCTAACAAATTTCAAATTTGTTTCAATTTAGTAACGATCTACATTATTATTTTCAGAATCAGCATTTATCAGGTATAATGATGACAGAGCTTTATTATATTTTATGCAAAGGAGATTATATGACTAAAAAATATAAAGTACATATCGATACGAAATCACCAGACTTCCAGCTGTTAAACCATGAAGAAAAAGATTGTTGCCTTGACAGTTTCAAAGGCAAATGGTTAGTTCTATTCTTTTATCCAAAAGACACTACACCTTCTAGCATTCGACAATTAACACATTTTTCAAAAGCAGAAGAAGAATTTAAAAAACGTGACGCAGAAGCTGTTGGAGTAAGCAGGAACCTTCCAAAAAGCCATGTTAACGTTATTCATAAACACAACCTACAAGTTACTTTGCTTAGCGATCCCGGTAGAGATGCAATACTTAAATATAACGCATGGGGTAAAAAGAATAATCAAGGAAAAGGTTTTGTTGGAGTAAAACGTACAACATACATTATCGATCCAGATGGAGTTGTGAAATTCAGATTCAAACATATTAAAATTGCTAGTCACATTGATGAAATTTTAGAAAAATTAGACGAATTACAAAATTCTTCAGATACAAAAGAAAATTAGTAATGGAACAAGAAACAGATATAAAATATTTTCCCGAGTTCTTTAATGAAACTCAATTTGGTAAACTATTTACTGATGATTCATTATTAAATAAATATGCTTTAATTTTTACATTTGTAAGTGTAAAACAAAAGAAGGATAGAGTATTAATTCAAAAATATGAAGAACTATATGGTAACATTTCAAAAGAATATCCATCTATTTGCGACAAAATACAATTCCTTGGATTATGTGCAGATACTCCTTTAGTTCTAAAAAAGAATTTCCCTAAGGATAAATCATTCATTCCGATTTTAATCAATCCTGACAAAAAAATGTTTCAGTCGCTTGGAGCACTCAATAGCTTCAAAGTAATGAATATTAAATCTTCTGAACCATCTAGGCAAGTTTTTTTAATCCGCCCAGACAAAACAGTTGTTTGGATATGGAAAGACGGAAGCATACCTGAGCCAAAGATTATAAAGGATTTGTTAGACTCTTAGCAAAATTTCACAGAATTTTTAAATCATTATTAAGGTAAAAGTGAAGTATTTTGCATGTTTTTTTTTATTTAACT
>JAGLCW010000154.1 GCA_023146045.1 Caldisericia bacterium | reverse complement strand
ACAGAACAGATGAGACAGGAAGATACTGATACGGCACTCTATGAAAATATTCAACTCGTAAAAGACAGACTGAATGGTAATCCACGATATAGCAGTGTATTTAAATTTGATGAAACATTCATTCAGTCAGAAAGTTTAATTGATGACTTCATGGATGGCAAAATCGATGTGATCATTTCATATCGAAATGTATTCATTGATGCTTACAATGAAGAAATACAAAAACGCAAGACAGGTGGAATAGCTATTATCGCAGATGATGACATCATTTTAAATAAGCCAGTCAACTCTATGGTACCAACGCAAATAGGCGACAGACAGGTATGGCCAATAATCAAGAACAATGGTGATCTTGTGAAAGTAACTCACATTCATGCAACACAACCTGAAGTGGGAACAATCGTTGAAATTGATTTTGGCAATCCTGCAGATAGAACCAGACTTCTCTTAACAAGAGAACAATGGGCTACAAGAAGTTTTGTTTGGGAACTGTGGTTATCAAGTTGGAAACCAATCATGCCGTGGAAGCAATTCAAAAGATTTGCAATCAATGCATCATTGCCTTATGCTATAACCACACACAAAGCACAAGGGTCAAGCTACAACAACATCGGAATTAATCTTTCTGATATTGCTGGAGCATGGAAACAAGATGATATGTTCAGAATGCAATATGTTGCTATGTCAAGAACTAAGTATAAATGCTATGTGAAGATTTAGACCATATTGACCACTCCCGCTCTTTTCAACGAGTCAATCGTGCTTGCACATGGATTTACTCGTTTAGTTCTATATTTCTATGAAATAACAGATACTTCGTAAGTTATTTCATGGAGTGATTGTAAAAGTGTCATCTAGTCACACCATAAGTGTCATCTAGTCACAGATAAGTGTCATATAGTCACACCATAAATGTCGTTTCGACACTTTTCGATGTGACTATATGACACTTATCGCTGTGGACGGACTTTGAGCTTGGTTCTACTATTTGTGATATAATACAAAATAACAAAACAATTCTATGGTGTTCAGCCGCAGAGAGGAAACTTTTCCTCTCGACCTAATGAATAGCATAGAGTTGTAAATGGAAGCGACTGAACACCACTCCCATATACTCTAAAATAAATATGTTTGAAAGAAACAATGAATGAATCAGATACTGGTTCTAAAATAAAAAGTGAACTTCCTGGATTTTGTAATATAGGAAAATTTCATAAACATTTTAGGCAAAACAAAAGAGATACGAAACCAATTGACTATTTAATATACATGATACTTGTAGAATATTCATTTGGATATACAAAGGATATTAGATATGAAATCAAGATATCAATTAGACAACTCATGGATGAAACAAGAAGCGGAAACAAAACAGTCATTACATCTTTAAAAAAACTACAGGATCTAAACTTCATTACACGAAAAGAGTGGAAGGATTTTGGACCAAAACAAGCTTATGAATACCAAGTAGTTATGCCAAAAGATTATCATATTGAACACAAACCAAAAGAAAATAAAACAACAAAAAACATACAATATGTAAAAAAGAAGAAGCATGATCCAAATGCTGAATATATTTAAAAAGGACAACAATGATAATTGAAGAAATAGTAGATGAACTCGAAACTCTCGGAAAAAAGAAAACCGATAGAACCGTCTGGGAAACAACACTATATTATTATGGTGCAATCATGTTAAACATCATGGCAATCAGAAAAGACACAGAGATCAGCAGCAATGACCACATTATATTCTATGCAATCATACTTGCTGGTTCTGGTGTAGGTAAAACATTCTCAGCAAAACAACTTGAAAAACTTTGGAACTTCCAAGGATATCCGGAACGATACATTAAATATCTCGATAAATATTATGATCAATCTCCAGAATCAGGAGGTCTTGAAGAAAAAGCAGAAGATATAAGGTATATGCCTAAAGATATGATCCTGAATCTTGAAGGAACACAGGAAGGATTATTCTTTACAGCTAAAGCACAATTGAATTCAAATTTCGGAAGCATTAACATATTCACAGATGAATTCGGTGATGTAATCTCCGGAGCCAAAGACATCATTAATAAACTTAAACAGATGTACGATGGAGAAATGCTGCCAAAGATGATCAAAGGAACAGAAACAACAGAAAACTATTCAATATTAAGAGGTATTGTTTGTAACTTCCTCGGAATGGGTACCTCAAAAGGTTTCTCAGAAGAAGCCAGTAAAGACTTAATTAAGAGTGTTCAATCAGGATTATTCAGGAGAACATACATTGTTGATAGTGGTGGTTCTTATGAAGAAATAATTGAAAACAAACAGCCAAATAATGTTGAAAAATCAGCAAAGCATTTAGAAGGTGTTTTATTGAAACATACAAAGCTTTCATCTAAAAATATTACTTACAGAATAGAACCAAGAATCTTCCCACATTCAGAAGATTTTGTTGAACGTCTTGCAGAATTCTCATCAGAGATCATAGTAAGATATAATAACGACAGAACCAATGAGCGTAAGAGTCTGGACACTGGTGCAGAACTCATGGTAGTAGATCTTGCATATATCATAGCATTTATTGAAGGTGATGATATGGTAAATAAATCCCACCTCGAAAAAGCGATTGATTATTTTTATAGAACCAGAGAGTCAGCAGAATATACATTCAGTCCAAAGCATCCTCATAAAGCAATGTTTAATCTACTCTCACAAAGAAACGGATTAACCATTACAGAAATGTCAGAACTGGATTATACTATTCCAATTAAATCAAATGCAGTACAAGATGCAGTAGCTGGATTAAGAGAACTTTGCTACATACATAATCAACATTTAAAAGTTGCTATCGGTGCAGTGGTTCGATATAGTATAGAACACTTACCAATGAACAAATTGGATAAAATAATTCTATCAGTATCACAAGACAATAAAATGGAAAAATGTATTGATTATAAAGCAACGACATTATCCTGGAAAGATATACCAAGACTTGTAGTATCAGAAAATTTTGACTCATTCACTTGTTGTCACTATGAACATACTAAGCAAGCTCCACATGGACACAGGCAAGCATCAAGTTTCATTGAAGAACAAAATCTTATCGCTTTCGATATTGATGAAGGAATGTCAATT
>JAGLCW010000153.1 GCA_023146045.1 Caldisericia bacterium | reverse complement strand
ATCTAATATAAGCAGAGATGCTTTGTTTAATTTGTTCAGAAACTTTGACAATCGACCTTCTTTTCGTGCTTCACATAGCTGATTCATCAGGGTGACTGTTCGATAGAAATATGTTTGGTATCCATTCGCACAAGCCTTCATTCCCAATGCTTTTGCCATATATGTTTTTCCTGTTCCAATAGAACCATAAAAAATGAGATTTTCTTGTCTGGGAATAAATGTACTTTGTTTCATTTCTTCTATTGTTATTGTGGAGGGGATTTTAATCCCCTCCCATTCAAAGTTATCAAAATGCTTTGGTCCATCAAAATGTGCCTGTTGAATATATCGATTATTTCGCCGAATCTGTCTGCCTTCCAATTCTTCTTGTAGAAGTTTCAATAAGTGTTCAGGTAACGATTCAGTTTCCAAATCATAACATCTATCAACCATACTGGGTTGCAACTTCAGTTTTTTACAGCATTGCATCAATTGCATTCGGAGGTTTTGTACTTCTGCTTTTTGTGTCATTGGGGATCTTCTTTTGAAGAATCTTTTGATTTGTTTGGTAAAAAAGCATCGTACAGATCTAATCGAACGTATGGAGAAGGTACTGTAGGAACAGAAGATGGAAGAGAGATTGATGGAGGTAAAGGATCTTCTTTGCAAATACGTGCCAACATCAATACAGAGTCTTCTTCTAAATTCCCTTTTTGTACAGCCTGAGTAATTGCCTGCACAGCAGAAGCAAATCCAACTTCTTGTGTAGTTTTCTGCAATATCTGTAACAATTGTTTTTGTTCCTTCCAAGCAGCCTTTTTAAATGCTTCTTGGATAGGTAGACCTAACTGAGTCCATAAACCTGTGTAAGGAAGAGATCGTGGTTTTTTCGCAATAACAGGAAGATAGGTATGCCATTTGATACTTTCTTCACATTCTATTCCAAACAAGCGAGGATGAGATACAATCTCCTGAAAATCCTCATTTAAAATTCTAACTGTTTCTGCTCCTAAACAAATCCAAACCTTTTTTAAGGAATAGAGTGGTCCAACTGAATAGATTTTTGGGCCTTTACCAACACGAATTTTACCATATTTGTCTGTCTTGATTTGCATCCTTTTCTCTATCACAAAGTCTTCTTTTGGAAGTGGTAAAGAATGTTTTTGATCATCTTGAAACAGTGTTTGAATACAAGTTTGTTTCAAATAGTGTGTTTTCTGATTGTATTCGGTACATTTATGCAATAATTCTTTATTTGTTTTTGCAAGAGATGTAACAACCAAGTATGGAGTGAATAGGTTACGCCTGTGATAGCCTATTTTGTTCTCAATAGCACCTTTTTCATGCGGTGCATGAGGGTTACAAAACACTGGTGTGAAGCCATAATGATTGGCAAATCTATAGAATCTATCAGCTACAATGCGTTTTCCTTCTTTGAGAATCTTTTTCACCAATGGAGTAGCGTTGTCAAACCATATACGAACAGGAACTGATTGAGTGTATTGGAAGATATTCTGTAAACCTTGCAAAAAGCACTCTAAGGTTTCACCTCTAAACAATTGAGTAAATCCAGCATTACTATGTGGATATGCCAAGGAAAAGTAATAACCTTTGAAGGTATGCCTGTAGTTGTCATAGTAGTAGGTAATTCCAAAGTCTCCCTGGGTTTCTCCAGGAGGATGTAAGAGTGGAATGTAGACGTCGTTATGTTGAGAAATCTTTGCTCGAATTTCATTTACAGTATTTATCAAAGTTCGATAGGAACAATGATAGGTATCTGGGAATTGTTCTTGTAGTAAATCATGAATACGCGTTGCTGAGAGACGATGTTTGTGCCACTGATGAGAATTTTCTTCTAACCACGTTTGAATAGTTGGAAGAAATGGATCAATGATATGATTCTTTTTTGGCACACTCGATTCGTCCTTCAATGCAAATCCTTTCTTACTCAATTTTTTTCTAATTGTCTTTCTGTCATGCCCCGTTATACGAGCAATTTCTGAAATGCTCTTTCCATTGCTAAAATACTCATTTCTGATACGATTAATGTCAGCCATTGTGATCATCCTTTCTGTGCCTCCTTGTGCGATGAAGTTTGTAATCTTACATCCACAATATTAAGGCATTTTAAGTTTTTTTACAATGGCTTTGCAAATCTGAGGAAATCACTCTTGCAAAAGGGGGGATTCCTATTTGCAAATTAGGGTATTACTATTTTGCAATACACAGTTACTCACTTCAAAGGTTATATTGTCAATATTGAGTGATACATGGTATAATGATTTGGATTAGTTGTAGGAATCCATTTCATTTTTTCCTCAGCTTCATATCAAATTGTTTCATTAAAATTAACACTTGTTTAAACTTATCTTTTCTTGCACATGTTCAGCTAATTCTTTGTACATACGCCGGTTACTGTAACAATAGCTACATTTACTCCATATTGCTTCTTTCATTCAATTTCATTTTATCTCAATCGTTAGTGTGATAGTTTGTGTTTCACCATTCCAGTCAAGTTTAGCTCCAAAGGTTTCACTAATAAACCTAAGTGGAACCATTGTTCTACCATTGATGATGCATGGAGGAGTTGTTAATGATATTTTTTCAGGAGTTTTACCTGCTCTTTCTATTAATGCATCATATGTTCTTCCATATTTACGATGTAACCACAAATGAATCAACATATCATTATACCTTATTTGAATTTCTTCTGCTTTAGCATCCCATCCTAATGTAGCTCCAAAAGCTTCTGCCAGGAAACGTAGTGGGACTAAAGTTCTACCATTAATGATTGTTGGAGGAGTATCTAAAGTTACGGTTTCATTAATGCTTCCATCAGTACATTCTTTCTTTGCTTTCCTATTTCCTAT
Source organism: Caldisericia bacterium (assembly GCA_023146045.1). Classification (GTDB taxonomy): domain Bacteria; phylum Caldisericota; class Caldisericia; order UBA6126; family UBA6126; genus JAGLCW01. The sequence continues at coordinate 4,882 of JAGLCW010000153.1, read as the reverse complement.
TTGTAAAGAAATGAGTAGCTCAACAGGCAGTACTTTTAATGATACAGGTATTTCAACAATTGGTTTATCTGGATCATTGGAAGTTAAAATGATAGAACCATGGTAAGTTTTGTTTTTAGAAAGACGGTTTGTATATAGTGAAAATGAAATATTTCTTTTTCCATTCGGTTTTAGTGTAATGTTATTTGAATCAGTTTTTATCCATGATTCATTAGAGGATACATCAACAGACAGAAGAGAAGACTTTTTTCCTTTGTTCTGAATGGTAAAATAATCGTTATTACTAGTTCCTTTAACCAGTTCTTTAAAGAAACTATGCTTATCAAGCCATAATATGGAATCTTCTGGAACAATTTCAAGATTTACATCAATGCTTATTCTTGAATTATCAGGATCATTAGAGTTAATGACAATTGAACCATTGTAAGTGCCGTGATTTAGTCCAGAAGTACTAATTCTTATTTCAATTTTATTAGATTGTCCTTCGTTTATTGAAAAAGAACTATTTAGTATGTTGATCCATTCTTTGTTACTTTCTACAGACCCCACTAATGTTGAGTTTTCTCCTTCATTAGTAATATCTAGTGTAGTAGAATGGGATTTACCAACCGTAAGAGAAAATTTATTTTGTTTCAATGTGTATGATATTTCAGGAAAATACTTGTAAACATCGAGCTTGATTACAAAAGCATCCCAGCTACCATTGAATTTCTGATCATATCCTGGAGCATTGGAACCACCTACTGTTTCAGTCATTGGAAAATTTTGACTACCTGCAGATCCTGTTAAATAAATACACCCGTGAGAATCAAGTACAAGAGAATTACCATAATCATCAAGATGTCCACCAAGAAAAGTGGCATATTCCAGCTTTGTGCCTTGAGGATTAAGCTTGATTACGAAAGCATCCGTGCCACCATTGTAACCACTGAATTTTTTATCATATCCTGGAGCATTGGAACCTCCTACTGTTTCAGTCATTGGAAAATCTTTACTCTTTGTATATCCTGTTACATATGCACACTCGTGAATATCAAGTACAAGAGAATTACCACGATCATCAAGATGTCCACCAAGAAAAGTAGCATATTCCAGCTTTGTGCCTTGAGGATTAAGCTTGATTACAAAAGCATCCCAGCTACCATTGAATTTCTGATCATATCCTGGAGCATTGGAACCTCCTACTGTTTCAGTCATTGGAAAATCTTTACTATATGTGTATCCTGTTACATATGCAGACAAGTTGGAATCAAGTACAAGAGAATTACCACAATCAAAGCCCCTTCCTCCCAAAAAAGTAGCATATTCAAGCTTTGTGCCTTGGGGATTAAGCTTGATTACAAAAGCATCCGTGGCATCATTGTATTTCTGGTCATATCCTGGAGCATTGGAACCTCCTACTGTTTCAGTCATTGGAAAATCTTGACTATATGTATATCCTGTTACATATGCACACCCGTGAGAATCAAGTACAAGAGAATTACCACAATCAAAACCGCTTCCTCCCAAAAAAGTAGCATATTCAAGCTTTGTGCCTTGAGGATTAAGCTTGACTAGAAAAGCATCTATGGCATCATTGTATTTCTGATCATATCCTGGTGCATTGGAACCTCCTACTGTTTCAGTCATTGGAAAATCTTGACTATATGTATATCCTGTTACATATGCACACCCGTGAGAATCAAGTACAAGAGAATTACCACAATCAAAGCCGCTTCCTCCCAAAAAAGTAGCATATTCAAGCTTTGTGCCTTGGGGATTAAGCTTGATTACAAAAGCATCTGAGCTACCACTGAATCTCTGATCATATCCTGGAGCATTGGAACCTCCTACTGTTTCAGCCATTGGAAAATCTTGACTATATGTATATCCTGTTACATAGGCACACCCGTGAGAATCAAGTACAATAGAATAGGCAATATCAGGGTAGCTTCCTCCCAAAAAAGTAGCGTACTCAAGCCTTGTGCCTTGAGGATTAAGCTTGATTACAAAAGCATCCCCGCTACCACTGAATCTCTGATCATATCCTGGAGCATTGAAACCACCTACTGTTTCAGTCATTGGAAAATCTTGACTACCTGTATATCCTGTTATATATGCACAATTCTGATCATCAACAGCTATAGAATAACCACAATCGTCATTATTACCACCAATGTAAGTGGAGTAAACAACTGGGTCAATAACAATTGTTTCATTACGTACTTCTGGTAATGATTCAATGTTGAAAGAATAAATGTTGTTTTCATTTATTACAAAAGAAGAGTTAAGCTCTTGTTTTGAATCTTTGGTGTATGTGTATAGTTCGTCATCCAGTAGTGTGAATTGTGTGTAAGTAGCAGAGCTGTCAACACAATTGTAATTAATGCTTTCAAGCATTAATGTGGTGTTTTCCTCTTTGAGTATAGCACCTATCACTTTAACTTGCAGGTCTTGCATATTAGCTTCTGGGTGTAAATAGTATTCATATTTCAATCCTTCGGGTGTAAATGAATAAGATAGATCTATGCCTGTCCAGATATTTGTATATGTAATAGTAGTATGGTTCTTACAACCAATAGCCCATGTTTCCTGGTATCCAAACATATAGTTATTGCAATGCATTAAAGGATCTGATCCTTTAATTGTTGGAGTGTTAGATTTTACAAATGAAAGATATATGTATTCTTCATATTTTTCTTGTTTAATTTCATAGCATATACCATTAGCTGTAAAAGCAACTCTTCCAAAAGAAGTATTGCCCATGTATAAGATTTCAGGATCCCATTGACCTCTGTTTTCTGTGAAGTATTGTGAAGAAGAGAGGAGTGATTGGGCAGTGGTTGTGTCGATTGTAGAATTGATATTTTTTGTTTTATCGAGAATTACATGTTGGCTTGAAACTTTTTGGTTTTTACACTGTTTTACCACATTTAAATGAATAGTCTGAGCAAAACTGATGGGTCTATGTAAACTCAAGCAAATGAATAAACAAACAAATACAGCTACTACTTTTTTCTTCATTACGCTACTCCTATCATTAATAGTGACTGAATTCACAATCAAAAAATTTTTTACTATCCTTCATTTTTTTTATACAAATAATGACTTTTGTGGTACAAGTTTTTCAGCAAAGTGATTGTTTTTGTTTCACCATCCCATGTTAAATCTACTCCAAGAGCATCACAAAAAAAGCTAACAGGAACCATAGTATTCTTATTTACTATCATTACTCCACCTTCAATTAAATCGAAGACAACTGGTTTATCTTTTTGACAGATGATGTAGTCGAAGTTACTGTGCCATTGTAGTTTTTTGCTCCAAAGTGTAATAATCTTATCTTCAAAAGCAATTTGATATTCATGACAATCCATATTTTTTAGGTAATAGTGATATGTTAATTCTCCATCTAAATGTTTAATTAGTCCGGTTAATAGAACATAAGATTTACCTCCAGAAATTAATGGAGGTTCTTCGAATGATAATTCTTTGATAGATGCATGTTCTGAATCTTGGGGATTATATTTTTTTGAATAATTTTCTCTTCCTATTCTCATTTCAATTTCAATTTCAGTAGGTTTAATCTCAACGATTTTAGTCACTGGTATGTCTAATGCATTACTTTTTATTTCAACCTTACAATCAGCATAAGGATACTCAATGTTTTCGAGCTCAGCAATATGCACCGATACTATAAATTTTAGACTTTTCCCTTCTTTAATAGTATAAGTTTCTTCTGTTTCATCATATTCATTTGGTGGTTCATTAATTAAAGGGTTACACTCAAGCCAATCTTGGTTTGTGTTTATACTAAAAGATAATTTTGAACAATTGGGGTTGCTATTGTAAACCGTCAATTCTAACGTTGAAGGATATGCTTTAGCCTCTTCATAATCACTTGTTTGTTCTTTTTTGTATAAAGAAGAAAGGTAAAGTGAAGATTTGGGTAAGTTTACTTTTATGGTTGGTTTACCTAAGACCCTTAACTGAACTTCTAGTGGATCAAATGTACAAGCTGGTTCTGATGTAACATTTATCAAGGCAGTGTATGTGCCTATTTCTAAATCTTGTGTAACAATAGTGAAATCTATTTGTTTGCTTTGGTTTACCTGTAAAGGTGTTTGTGGAGGATTAAGATTAAGCCATTTTTCACCATTGTTATATTTAGCCTCAAATGTTAAATTGTATACGGTTTTTACTTCTTCGTCGTTATTTTTGAAATCAATTGATATTTTACCATCCAACACGTCCCCATGTTTGATGGGTTCAACTTCGAACTTACCATCATTTGTTATTGTTATAGTAAATGGACATTTATCATTATCTTCGGCTTTGGTAAAACTGGGAACCAATAAAATGTTGACCAAAACAAAAAACATAGTTATCACAGAAAAAACTTTCACCTTATATAAATTCATTCTAAATCCTCCGTTGATTAATTCTTACCTGTGGTGCAATGTAAAATTAATTGTTTGTGTAGGTAAATCTTTGTCTGAGTAATAAATGGTTTTTTCTTTATAGTAGTAATTTTCGTCGGACCCAATTCGTATAGTGTACTTGGTTCTCCTCTTAACATCATAGCCATTTTTTAAACCGTCAAGTGTATCTACAAAAGAATTGTTTATGTAGCAAAGAATTTCACCATCAATACGGTTACCAAATCTATCATAAACATTTATGTAAACACAAACAGTAGAACTTACAACAATTTTCTTTTCTTTTTCAGTGCTTAATTTATATTGATCAGAACTACTCCACTCTGATTCTGATTCATCTTTAAATGCATTTACCATCCATACATAAGTAGCTCCTTTTGTTAGATAGTATTCTTCTACAAAAAACCCATTAGCATCAACTCTTTGCCCTTTTTCACCAAACACCTTATATCCAGTTTTTAAGTTTG
>JAGLCW010000152.1 GCA_023146045.1 Caldisericia bacterium | reverse complement strand
AAGTTATAAAAAAAGGAGCAGTAAAGTTAATGGAACTTGCTCGTGAAAAATATAAGGAATGGGATCAAAATAGGGAATGTAACCAAGGTAATACCAATACTGTCACAGATAAACCTTGTGATCCTGAAAATGAAGAAGAATTATTCGATCCTGGTGTTCTGCAAAAGGCTAATTTAGAGCAATTTGAGGGAAATGCTTTAGAAGGAATTAAAGAATACATATCAACAAAGAATCCTTATGAATTCCAAGATATTGTTGCCACAATGCTTCGAGCTATGGGGTATTACACTCCATACATTTCTCCAAAAGGCAAAGATGGTGGACTTGATATTGTGGCATATAAAGATCCATTGGGTGCCGACACTCCACGTATTAAAGTTCAAGTTAAACACAAACCAAATAGTTCTATATCTGTACCTGATATTAGAAGTTTAGTAGGCTTGTTAAACAAAGAAGGCGATGTAGGTCTATTTGTTACTTCAGGCATTTTTACAAGCGAATCACAACGTTTTGCTAGAGATTCTCATATACATGTTAAGTTAATTGACATAGACCACTTCATAGAACTGTGGATTGAATTTTACTCCAACATGACAGATGAAGATAAAATCCAACTGCCCATTAAAGCTATCTACTATTTAGGCACTAATGAGTGAGGATATTTTGTGAAAACAATAATAGACACAAATGGAGGTTAAAATAATACAATAATGAATGAACTTTTGTCAGATTCAACAATAAGTACTCTTTCTAAAAATATTGCCACTGAATTAGCAAACAGGAATAGACCTTGTTCAATGGAACTCTCAATGTTACTTCGAAGTAAAAATAATGGTTTTTTGAGCAAATATTGTCAAGAATTGTATAGCATTATTAGATTGAGAATTGAAACAGATGGGTTTTTACAAAGTCTAGTTAAATATGATAAATCTCTTAGTTGCTCTGTAATGCGCAACTTAAACGATTTGGATGAAGTGGCATATGATATTTGTCGATATATAGTAGAGAAAAATAGAAAAACAATAGATGATTATGTAGAACACATTCAAGACAAGTCTTTATGCAAAGAATTAGATCTAGAATTGAATAAAGATTTTTTAGTAAGTTTAGCCGATGAAAATATTGAATTAAAAAAACATGGTATTTTTTACAAAGACTCAATTCTTATATATCCACATCAGTTTTTTAGAAGATACTACAATTCAAACTTTGTTAATTTACCCTCGCTACTACAAAAAAGTTATAATGATGGTTTAGACGTATCTATTAAAGTTGATCCATTCAGAAAATGCTCAAAAAAATACTATTCCGACATATTAGAACTAGATCATTGGTATGGACCAGCTTTTTCTGAAGAATTACTTATGAGTAAAAATAGAAATATTAAAAGAAAAGTTCATTTTAGTATAGGTATATATTGCTTCTGTTACGATGCAAAATATACGGTATTCAGAACAAAAATGATGGATACAGGTTTACGAGAATTCATGATAGA
>JAGLCW010000151.1 GCA_023146045.1 Caldisericia bacterium | reverse complement strand
GAGACTTCATTCATCACTGAATTATCAGACACCTTTACAATACTTTCTTAACATTTCAAAAGAATGTTCCTAAACTGTATTGCTTTCATGGGGACAGTACAGAATTCAACAGTTGCGACTTGAGGTTATATTAAACAATAGGTTGGGGTAAATAATTGACAAAGGGTTTTAAAGAATAAATTGGTTGAGTGTTTGAACTGATAAGCAAAAGCATATTGAGCAAGATAAAGCTCTCTATATTTTCTGCTAATACCATGATGAATAGTGCGAATTACTCCTTTTATGTCGCCCCAAATCTGTTCAATTGTGTTGGAATGAATACCTCCTTTTCTTGCAAATTCACCCTTTGAATGATTGGTAGTTTGGTGATGATATCTAATCCCTGTTATTGAGTATGTAATTCTTGAATCTGTAAAAAACTGAGATTTTGTTTTTACATGTTCTCTAATGTGTGGATAAAGCGTTTCTTCTTTAACATTTGGAATTATTATTAATCTAATCTTCCTCTTTTCACGCTCTACCATTCCCATAACAATATCTTGATTGTGTTTCCTCCCAAACCAAGCCTCGTCTGCCTCTACTAGACCATTCAACATTTCCTTACCAAGACCTTTGCTTAATTCTTTTCGTATTTTTGTTAGCATTCTCCAAGCAGTTAAATGACTTACATTTATTTTTCTACTGAGATCTGCGGCCGAAAGACCTCCAGTTGCTGTTATCCAGAAAATAATACCTAGTAACCAGCTCGATATTGGTATTTTTGATTTATAAAAAATTGTTCCATAGGTTTCAGAAAAAGTTTTTTTACAAACTTGACACTGGAATGTTTGAATACCTCTAGTATCCGTACTATGGATGTGTAGATGCCCTATTGTTCCACAGTGAACGCAACATTTTCTGTGTCTGGCTGTGAGACTTCTAATCATTTTTATTCCACTACTTGGATGACTTATTAACTTGCGCATGATTTTTTGGTAATCTGGCATGGGGAATGTGTTATATAGTAAAGGTTTTGCACCTCTATCTTATTACATTCCCCAACTTCATGTTAAATATAACC
>JAGLCW010000150.1 GCA_023146045.1 Caldisericia bacterium | reverse complement strand
TAAACTTTGAAGTTGTTGTTGAAGAAGAAAAATTAAGTTTGAATCGTTATCACTACGGCGTTACCGTATGGTATACTTCTAATCCTTTATAGTTTGTTATGAATAACTATAATAAACAAACTATGCTTTTCGAAAGGAGAATTGGTATGAAGAAATTAACAAGTTGGTTAATAGCTCTTCTCATGTTTGCCAGTATTCTTCAGGTCGGTTTTATAGCCAATCCTGTAAAAGCTGCTGATGAATCCCAAAACGCGGCATTTATTGCAGCAAGATTTGTCCCAATTGGTTTTGAAAGAGATGGGACTGTATTAGACAATGGTAGAGTCTTTCCATGGCAAAAAACTGGTGAATCTTGTTGGGGGCATGATGAATATAGCATGCCTGACTCTGATTTAGCAATATTATCAAATTTTCTACTTTCTATGCCATCCCCAACAGGTGTGGCTGGATACGAAAAAAGACCAAATGAATATGCTTTCGGTCAAGTTAATGTACCAGCAAGAGTTGATCAGCCGACATTTGATTCTCTTGGTAATCAGGTGTACGATAGAGAAGGAATGCCTGTTACAATAAATACTACTGTTGAACCAATATTATGGACAGAATTCTTCTTAATGGTTAATCCAGGAAGTGGTAATTCGCAAGAATATAATAAATGGTACGCAGTGTATGATAGCGCCGGTCAATTATGGTTCGATAAAGATGGATATTTCAATGACTGTAGATATTATGAATTTGCAAACCCAGAAAATTTGTATGGAACTTATGAGGTCCAATTCGATCCAGAAAAAAATGACCTTGAAAAATTCCTATCATATTTTAACGAAAATAATTCGTGTAAAACAAATACAAAAGCATATGTAGATCCTATTGGTAGTTGCGATACACAAGGACCTTATTTCTTGGATCCGCAACATCCAATGTATCGTGGTGATATTGATACCGATGGAGTTCCTAGAGATTATTTTTGGGACAAAGAAGGAACAGGAAAATATTTCCGTATTGGTTGGGTAGATATGCCTGATTTTCCATTACAACTTGATGAAAATGGCAGAAGACAAGTAAGCGATGTCTTAGGTGAATTTTCAACTGGTGGAGAGAGAAAATCTGCTGACTGGGATGGTGTAACACAATACAAATTACATGATTTTACCTATTGGGGTATACCATATGATATATCAACGTCCTATTTCATGAGCCCGTCAGAGAATTGTTTAGGTGACTTTCAAGCTATTTCTTCTGAACAACCTTACAAAGATTATACATGGTATTACACATCTGATGAAGGTGATGCCGATTCCGTGTTTGTAAACGTATATGATGAGTTACATGCTGACAATATGAATTCAATGGGTAGCGAAGTAAAGCCTGACCCAATAGATGACGGTGAAGATTATTATGCAAATGTTTCACCATATGACCCAGGAGAATGGATATACAGGAAAGGCGCCAATACAGCTATTACGCCACCTATAGAAAATACAGTATATGAAGTTCAAATAGGTGATTTCAGATTAACACCAGTTGCTGTGCGCAGTGATAACGGGAAAAGCTACACGAAATATGCTGCGAATACAACTGTAAAGTATGGAGACAAAGACGTCGAACTTGAGTTATGGAGATTTACAGCTAATTTTAACGAATCAGGTTTGTTTGCTGGAGAGCGTCAAGGAAAAGCAAATGATGAAATGCATACAGAAAACATTAATTCATCACGTGCTTATGGTTTCGGAATGCAACCAGAATGGCCGCTATACAATACCGGTGAATGGATTTATAAAGAGGCTGGAACTACTTTATTGGGGTTTGTTTCTACTGGTGACTTTAGGCTTACAAATGTTAACAATATTGTTAACCCTATCACAAATGCGAAATACGCGAAACGTGGGTACGTAAACGCAACAATGATACCAATAAAAGCATTTCCAGGAAGTAATACTTCTGTACCAAGAATATTTGGTGACGTGTTACTTTTAGGTGAAGTCTTACATGGTGGCTGCAATGAACCGACATATAATTTATCTGTTCAAACAGATGTTTGGTCTGGAATTATGCCAAGTGTTACTTCGGCTTCGTTAAGATCACCAAATAAAGATTTTTTAGGTGCAGTACAATGCGTCCAAAAAAATACAGTTCTAGATCCAACTGGAGAAGAGTTTTTTATACCAGCTACAACTTTTCAAAATATTAATTTAAAATATAGAGAAAATATCGGTGTACAAATATTCAAAGATAGTGGATTATCGAATGATATTGCAATTCTAGATGAAACATTAACAAGAGCTGAAAGATATAATCTTTATCCTTACAATCTTTCAGATGACTACGAAGCTGGAATTGCTTGTGAAGAATTCATTGGAGCAAATGATTCAATAATACCTGATGGAGACGTAGAAAGAGTATTGACTCAATTTTCATCAGACATTATGTATTATGATGCATCAGTTAATCCAAGTCCTCCTTTGTATCCATTTCCTAACTATGGATGCCAAGAAGCAATTTATAAAAATGTTAACAAAACTACCGATTTATTAAACAATCAAATAGTCAACGCTGGCGATATAAGATTAACTGACGTAATGGTTAATCGTGGAAAAGTGATAACTGAATATAAAGCCGGAACAGAAGTTAGCGAAGGCGATTTAGATGTTGAAAAAATAATTAAAAATTTCCATAAAATGGAAATGTTCTTCGACCAAGCATGGCCAGAAAAGAATATTTTTAAAAATGGTAAATATGACACTGGAGAGGGAATTTATAGAATTAACCCTATGGAATTGGTTCAAGATCAGTTTTTATATAATAGACCGTACAACTTTTATATGGGTCTTAGCAATACGTTTCAATTATTTTTCCAGTCTGTGCTTTACTATGACGCAGATGGTGATACCAAAGCAAGCCCTGGAGACATTAGGGTTTTTGACTTATCCGGTAAATACAAAAATGGATCAGTATTGAGCGTAAGAGATGCAGATTGTCCAACTACTTCTAATGCTTTTGCCAATCGCGGAACATTATTGCATTATAATAGAGAAGTAAAGGTTTATTCATTAGCCGAAGACTATGATATTACAAGACCAGGTGCAACCAAAAGAGATTACAAAGCTCTATATGCAGATTTGGATCACAGCTACGATGATTTATCCTTAGTACCAGAGAAAACATGGCTAACACCAGGCGATGTTAGACTTAATTGGAGCTATACTTTTGCTCCATTCACAGTTGTAGAAGCGGGTGATTTTGATTTTGAAAATTATATTATACCCGAATCACCTTTAGGTTTAGGTGCATGTGAAGCAAATATGCATTTGTGGAACAGATTAGATAAAGACGTTTTAATTTCTGACCCAGATTCAGACGATGACTTTATGAATAATGCAGTTTGGGGCATTGGTGAATCTATTTTACCAAATTCTTACCTATACCTAGACGACATGATTATCACATATCGCACTAGAGGGTTTGATAGAAGATTAACCAATATAACAGCTCAAGATAATAATTATACATGTGGATCTGAGATTGGTGATGAATTGAATTTCTGGTGGAATCAAAACATCGTACACGGCTTTACGGTCGGTAAAAACGGAGATTTCAGGTATATTGATTGGGAAGTATTCCCTACCAATAAACTAGGCATGGATGTAAGAATAGAAGGAGAACTTAAAGTTGAAGAAACAAGTACTCTTGATATAACCATAGAACCGCCTCCAAAACCCGGCTACTGGGAAGGTAAAACATATATTCCTGAAGAAGAAGTATATGTTTTCGTAAGAGATGTAATTACTGGTGACAATCTTTTAATCGATGAAGATTTTAAGGTTTTAGATGGTGACCATCAAATGGCATCATTTGAGTTTACACCATATAGAGGATCGTGTTCAGTAGATGGAACATATAAGGGATTTAAACGCAGTTACGAACATTCTAGATATGTGTTAGATTCATATGACAATAGGATGCAAGTAATTGCAATAAGAAACAATGGGGGAATTGAAGATAACCTTCCTCCAGAAGAAAATTTATATGACCCATTCTGGAAACAAAACGACAATAAGTATTATTTTAACGGCATGAAAGAAATTGGCAGAATTATAGGTTGTGCTCATGGAAGTAATCCACAGTCGAATACAGATTGGAACATTAATATACCAGAAGAGCACTTTAAAACTTATGATTGTTATACTGAAAAGAAATTTATTGTTCAACCTGAAGAAATGAGATTTAATGCAAACAAGAAATGTGTTGGAGTTCTCGATCAGAAATTCCCTAACCTATTCTTGAACATGATTGACAAAGACAATAAAAATGATGTTAATGATCCTTCTGACCTTCCTGTGTCAACAGTAGAAGGAAAAGAAGTAGTCGCATTTTATAATGCAGCTGGCGGCGGAGTAGATTATTTGTTTACTGGATATATGGTAGAACCTTTAGACGCAACAGTTGCAAGAGTATACAACAACAAGGGTATGGCAGTAAACGATAATTACTATGATGAATTATCATATTCTGAAAAAGTTATCGTACAAGTTAATACAGACGGTACTTTCTGCTATTGGCATTGGGACGATAGTGGTTCTCACCAAGGTATGTTAGACCCAGGCGACGATCTTTGGGTGCCAAATCCAAATTATGTCGGACCATTACCTGTAGGCGAAGACGAAAACAATGTTGCTTATATGGAAAGAATACCAGGGTACATACAAACAGTAATAAGCCCTGAAATACATGACAGCGATTGTTCTGAAGGAAATACACAATGCCAAATTTGTGGTGGAAGTGACTTCAGAAACGATGGTAAAGTAACATATGATGATCATTATGGACCATTTAAAGTGGCAACCTATGGAGTACCTGCATACGTAAGAAATTACGGTGATTCGAGTTATTCTACCACAGATAATGGTGGAGTAATTCCTGTGGTTGTAATACCTAGAACAGCTGCAGACAAATTGCAAATTCAAGTTAAAACTTTTGACTTAATATATGATTACAATTCAAGTATTGTTCATCCTCCATATTTTGTTCAAGATGGTATGATTTGTTACCCTGGACTATTCGGTGAAGAAGTTTTCTTTGACAACATTGGAAATCCAGGAAGCGGATTAAGAAGATATGAATCAGCTGGAGTGGATTATTGTGGAGTAAGATCTTTCAAAGTCTTAGCTCCAGATCCATATGTAAACTTTGCTGAAATGGCATTAATCGATCATGGTCTACAAAATTCAGAAGTTGATTACACATCTGGAATGAATGCCCTCTCAAACCTACCTTTACCAACACCTCAAATCCAATCTCCTTATAACCCCGTAGTGCAAGACGTAGGAAGAGATTTCAGAGCTTATCCTGGTGGACAAACACACACAGGTAGAGTTCGAGGTGGGATTGTCTCTGGTGGATACACAAGAACCACTGAAGATCATTCAGGATGGAATTCTTATCCAGCTATCTGGTGGTGGAATTGGTACGAAGACATAGACTACAACAATTTTACAGAGTTCAATAAATTAGGAACAGAATTTTTTCCATTAACCGATTATGGTCTATATTTTATCGTTAAAGACATAGATGGAAACCATTTAAGTTTTGACGAAACAACTGCTATAGATTACAGAATTAGAAGAATGGAAATAACTGGTCCTTTTGCACAGCCAAGAGTGTTTAATGAAATTAAATACACAGTAACACCAGAATATGAGTACAATAATGTTAGAAATGTACCAATTAACTACGATTGGTCTGGCAAAATTGTTATTGATCATGCAAACATGGATGATTACGAATATGAGTATGGATATGACTGGACAGACAAGAATGGTGATTGGGATATTTCTCAACCAAACAATGAATTAACAAAGTATCCAAAAGAAAATGCGCAGTTAAGAGATGGAGGCCAACTAAACTTCCGTGGATTAACTAAAGTATTCCGTTTTGAAGAAATTATTCCAATTTCTTTCGGAAAGATTAACATAAAAGTTATTTTATGGGACGGAACCGTAAAAATATTCCAAGATTGTTGTGCAGAACCACCAACAGATGGTTTAGATATTCATGCTTTGGAGATTACTACTGAATCAGACACATTAACAGCAGACGTTGACAATAAAGTAGTAGTTACAGTCAAAGAATATGAAGTAATGCAAGATTTTGAAGAATGTAATGACGCTTTTGTTTTCTTATGGCAAGATAGAGGTGTTGCAAATAAAGGAAGCAAACTTTTTGATGGGGCTGGAGATGGATGGGTTACAAATCCACCAAGAAATACAGTTACCACAGAATTAAAGGAACAATACGATTGGGCAGAAGACTTAAATAGTGATGGAAAAATTTCATTTAGAGACTATGAAACAGAAATTATTGGAACGTACGATATGGCTTCTAATACATGGGCTGGTGGATTAATTGATGCAAGGACTTTCCAAAGAAACAATGGTGAGTATGTATTCAATCTATCTGCAAATAATGGTGCTTTAGTTAATACCATTGGTATCGACTTTGGTGGACCAAATGATGAACCAGATCATGTAATATCAGAAAAAGAAACACTACCAATAATGATAACGGCATACAAATATGGAGATGACAATAACGACCGTGGATTTACTCCTTTGTATGGCTTGCCAGGAACTCCACCACAATATTCTCATGAAGTTTATATTTCAGGTCAAAAGTTCTTGACTATTGACCCAATTATTGATTTATCTGTATCTGTACAACCTAATCCTTTAACTGCTGGAGTTACGCCAGAATTAGTAGATCCAGTTTCACCTTTATCATTTGTATTAACAGACGATGAAGGTAATCCGGTTGACTTAACTCTTGGAGTACCAGATATAAACGGTAACCGTGAAGTTGAAGATGACCAGATCTGGGACTTCTTGTTTGACGATGTACATCCAGATCCACTTCCTGAGTATTACTGGTTAAGAACAGACTTACATAATGATGATGAAACTCGTATTAGTAACCGATATCTTTATTCAACTTCATCTGCCTCATTCCAACCAATTAAAATTGATTTCAGTCTTGCAAAAGACGGTAAATATGCATTTCGTGGTTTCTGTGCAAACGACGAAGGTCAATTTGAAGTGTATATTTATACACCAGATCGTAAACATGCCGCAAAAGCAAAAGTTAACGTTGTGCTACCTACAGTAGAGTATTCTGTGAGTAATGCTGAGGATCCAGGATTAACTGAATATTCTGTACCCGGTAACCCTGATTTTATGCTAACTGCTGCTGATAACCGTCTTTATAAAATTACGATTACTGCAAAGAACGCCCAAGGGCTTCTGCTAAAAGGCGTAAGTAAAGGCGTAAGTACATGTGGTGGTGGAATTAAGAATACAGCAAGATTTAGTCCATATTCAACAAGACCTATCTCGTTCGATTTTAACGAAAAAGATAGATACTTGTTTGCTGAGCATTTTATGGAAGATTTATACCCGTACACATTGCATGTTGGATTTGATTTCAACGATAATGCTCAAATTGATGTTAGAGATTCTGAACTCTACACGCTTGGTTCATTCATACACACCAAAAATAATGTTGATCAAGTTACTCTTGGACAAGTTTACTACAACACAACATTAGTGCGTTATGATGAAGCAAGCATATATGGTGGATGGGATGTAGAGCCAAATCGTAGTTTAGTTCCTCCAACAAAAGGTTGGGGTCTTGGAGCTATTTATAATAGTGCGCATAAAGGTGGATATTTATTTGCCGATGTCGATCCAAACGAAAAACTAGATTACCATGACTCTTTAGGTCTTGACGTAAATGCTCAAACTACATTCTATGTGTTTGCTGAAGATTTATGTTATATAGGTGGACTCGTAGGAGACAATGTATATACAAATAACCCAGCTCAAGCTGATCTATGTGGATATCCACCTGTTTTCAAGACTGATCCGGCACACGTTGATTCTAGATTCGTACCTGATCATACACCAGATGGAGTTTTCTTCCTTGATTGGGAAGCAT
>JAGLCW010000015.1 GCA_023146045.1 Caldisericia bacterium | reverse complement strand
TGAGTATTTTTTGTCATTAAATCCAACTTTCAATAGCAATTAAGTAAAAGACTTATCATAGCAATATGCTTAAATTTGAATAACATTATACTATGTTGAACTTAATTATTGAAGTGAAGAAATTATGAATGTTTATCCATATTAATATTCGAAGAACCGAAAACAATCTATACGTTCCTTTGTTAACTTTATTTGTAAGGAGATTGAAATGGCAAAAATAATTTCTGTATGGTTACTATTATTGTTTGTATTCTCAGCTTATGGGTGTAACGATATTCAAACATCAACAAACCAGCAAAAAAATCAAACTGTTAAACAATTCACTCTCAGTTCCGATGCGCAAGGATTGCAGGAGCTGGTTGACAATATCAGCAATATAACGATTGTGTCAAAAGACGACCAAGTTTTAAAAGCGGAGTATAACGCAGGATTTATACAGGGCAAGTTGCAAGCGGAAAATATCATATCAACCAGGGATAATACATGGGATTTGATGTATCTCCTAGATTCTTCCCATAGCTTTCCAAAAAATATACCTCCAACCAATGAAGAATTAGATAGAATCAGTAAAGATTTGTTGGACAACTATAACTACACCTTAACTTATATCGAGAATCTGTCAGATTCGCTTAATAAAGAGAGGATATCCCGCTTATTATTCAGGATGTTGGGCATATACCATGGTTTAAACATGGAAGTCCCAGCAAATCTAGATTTTAGCGGAACGTGGCTTCCAAAATCAGATAGTTTTAATCCGGAAGAGTTACAATTGGGATATGAAACTCCTAAAATGACTTGGCTAGATATTTATTTTATCAATGCCTCTGCTGATATTGGTGACCTAATTGCATTTAGCAAGAACGATGAGAATACTAGCATTTTAACAAAATGTTCAGCCTTTGTTAAAAAAACAGAGGATGAGGTTTTTATTACGCATAATTCCTGGTATGGTTTTTTGGGTCAATCCTTGACCATGAATTTAGCAATCAATCAGGATATCGTCTCGTTTAATGCTATTTATCCAGGCATTATCTCGTCTAGCACTGATTTTGGTTACAACAATAAAGGTATCATGTTTAATGAAACGACACATAATGCCACCTACAGCGAACCTAAAAAATTAAGCCTTTGGTCTTTCTGGCGAGCAGCGCTAGCAGAACAATTTTCCACAGACATAAAAGAATTTTTTGAATATATTGCTATGGATCTTTCGGGGACCTATATGAACGGATATATGGTGGTAGACGCAAAAACGAAGGAAATCGGATTGATAGAGATATCATATAAGAGTGTTGTGTGCTTTTATCCCAGCGAAGATGGCTACTTGATTACCACGATTCCACAGGGTCTATCTACCGAGTATGATCACGAACTGGTAAACGAAAACTACATTCTTGGCATAAACTATCCGGCTTCTGAACAAATAAGGCAGGACTTGAAAGCGGTTGAAAACAGACCGGCACGAAGGACCCAGTTTCTTGAAAAAATAGATTTGGTAACAGATATTAACACAGCTAAAAACCTAATTACCTATACGGATCCAAAAAATCCACTATCGATTTATGGTCGTTGGGACTTAGGTTATGGCGAAACTCCTACACCAAAAACTGTACCAGATGGAGCGATTGATGCTAAAGCTGCATCCAGTAAAGATGCCCTTGCGTTGATGGAGCTAAAAGGGATTTTTGATCCAGATTCAAAAATTAAAAGTTTTTGGATGAAATATGGTACCGCATCTATTGATGGTTCTCCCTTTGTATGGAGCCAATCGATATGGTCCAGTCAAAAGCTAAGAAATGTGCCTGACCGTGTAGATGGAAGCTTCCATTGGATGAATCTCAATATGAGATAAGGCGAGAAGACATGCCGCTAGCTATAATACCTATGGAGGACTATCGTTTTTTCTTCCTAGAATGAATACTAAACCTACAGATTGGGTGAATTTTTGTTCTAAAACAATAATTTAAAAAGTATTGCTG
>JAGLCW010000149.1 GCA_023146045.1 Caldisericia bacterium | reverse complement strand
GAATTATCTTCTTTTGTTGTCTTTTTGGCATAATCTAAAAGTTCTTTTATCTGTTTCCTGGAAGAACGATTAGGGTTAGGCTTTCCTATACCCTGGCTTTCTCTTCCTTTTTTAAATTCTCTCTTGGCATATCTCTCTCTACCCTTTTTGGCAGACATAGGTTTGCTGGAATTAAAATCTATACCTGCAGTATATATACCGTTGACAACAGATTGAAGAACTTCTACTTCTATTTTTCCATTTTTGGCATCAACAATATTCTGTTGAGTAAGAATAATACTCTTGATTGCATTCCATATTGCATCAACTGCAGCCTTAAGACCTTTAGTCTTTCTGCCATCACCATAGAATGAATTCATCATTTTGTATATCTCAGCAGCATTTGATGGTTCTGCTTTAAGTACAGCTTCAAGTTCAGCCATACTTGCTTGTTTAGTTTGCTGATCAGATATAATATAATTAAGTCTTTCAAGTGCAATTGCTTCTTTAGAACCATCAACATGTTTAAACTTTTTATTTATAGCTTTTATATCTTTCTGTAGTCTGGAAACTACTGCTCCAAGATACTTAACATTACGATCAGCTTTACCCTCTATAGAATCCATGTATCCTATTGTTCCATAGTGTACTGCCTCATGAGCCATTGCCTGCTCAAGACTGTGTTCACCAATACCTTCCTTGTCAACACCAATAATGTTGTTTCCTGAATAATATTCAAAGTTACCTGTATTTACTATATTATCAAGAACTGAAGGATCAGAAACAAGATCAAGAATAATCTCATTTTTTGAATTATTAAGTAAATCAATTACTTCAGCAGGAAGAGTATCTGACTTCTTATTTGCTTCAACTGTTCTATCTGCACGTTCTTCAACAGTAGTTTTTGTTTCAGTCTCAGGTTCTGCTTCAGATTGTGACTTATTGTCTACATCACTGAACATCTGACGCATAACCTTGACCATTTGATCAACATCATACTCTGCATTGTGTGCACTGTTTTGATCCCATTCTCCAAGGAACTTTTGAGACATGTCTTCAAGTTTATTGCCTCCGTCATATCCTACTTCTTTCCCGGTCTCTCTGGAGGCATGAATAGAAGCCGCAAATGAATCCGCAATATCGCTGTTAAAAGAACCATCACCTTCTCCATATGAATCCATTGACATGATCATTGAGTCAATATCAAACTTAGCATTGTATGCTATATTGGTGTTGCCACCCATATAAGCAATAAGCTCAGCCATAACTTCCTTATTGGAACCAATACCCTGTGCATCATACAATGTGTTTATGTTCATTGGATCACCAAAGTTAGTATTAAATCCATGAGCTTTCATAGCTCCTGAAGACATCTTCTTAGGCTTAAAGTAGAAAGTCTTTGCTTCTCCATTGTTGGAACCAGTCATCTTTTGTACTCTTACCTGAATAACTTCAGATGGAGTAACTTTTCCATACCCGTCAACAGAATATGCTTCAACTGGTTTACCATTGGCATATCCTGATGTCTCAACGTCTATCGCATTCCATTCTTTATTAGAATCCCACAAGCCTTTAAGTGCATTATATGCCTTCTTTGCAACTGATACAGGAATATATCTTGTAGCCATTTCTTTGTTGGATGAGTTATCTACATCTTTATCGAATTTCTTTCTTGACTCTGTTGACTTTGCAGGACGAGTTGTACCAAACTTAGGTGTTGTTTTTAATGATTCTTCAAAACCAAACACTTTATTTGAGTCAAAGTCTATATTCTCTTCCGAAAGAAACTTTAATTTTTTAGCTGCAAGTTTTTGTTGGTTCTGAAGAAGCTTATCTGACACTGCTTTGTCAGCACCTTCCATTGAATTAAGTCTTCTCGCCAATTGTTCATTTATATCATACACGGCATTAATCTCTATCATTGCTCTACGATAATTCTTTTGATATGCAAGAGAAAACACAGGATGTGCAGATATAGCATCATGAACAGAAACAGTACCGCTCTCTAATATTGCTTTCATCTCAGGATCATTCTGGAACTGAGCTATGGTCTTTCTGAATCCTTCTGTAAGAATTGCAAAGTCAATTGAGTGAACAGATACAACATTTGCATTTATCTCATGTGGCATTTCAAGTCTTAGTGTAGTAAGATCCTGTTTTGGGTTAACAACAGTCTCAAACAATTTCATCATTGGAATACCTCTATTGTTAGGTTTTCCATTCTTGCCCAACTCTAATGCTACCATATCGTCCTCAGTAAGCATTTTAAAGCCATTCGCAGAAAAATCAAGGTCATCGGTAGGGGACAGTCCATTCTTCTCTCTGTAAGCGTTATACAACACTTCAGGAGGAATAAGAGTTATTCTTTCATTCTTCTTTTTATATGCTCTTTGTATCTCTTTAAATATTACAGAAACCTCATCATTATTCTCTGCAAGATATTTGTCAATAAAATTTTCTTGAATTATATCCTGAAGACCGGTAGCAGTAACCTCACTGTGGTAATGATTTAGATCATTCATCAGTGTCCTGGAGTTTTTGTCATTAAGCATCTCTTTGTTCGTAAGCTCATTGATATTTACAACTTCTCCTTTACTATTAAAATAATCACTATTTCTTGTTGTCTCAGAATCATTTACCCATTCTTTGATCTTAGAACCAACCTCTTTGTTCCTTGGATCTCTCTCAAGTTTTCTATAAACAAGATCAGCCATATCTTTTCCGATACTCTCAATTGCTGAGTTCTTACCTTGAGAATACATAACAGGCATAGAAGATATCTTTGCAGCTTCACGAATAGAAGCAATAATACCATTGTCATTCATGAATTTAATTGCATCAACATATCCTATTACCTCATTCTTATGTGCTTTCTCTGCTACCTTCATCTCTTCATTAAGGACCCTAAGAGTTATATCGTATGCATCATTATATGCATTGGTGTTGGTTCCATTAAATCCAAGATCTGAGATAAGACTGCTATCTTTATATTTTCCTGCCATTTGAAAAGCTTTAATAACAGCTCCGGAAGCTGTACCATCTGGCTTAGGCATAAACGTACCTTTGAGCTTTCCATTGTTATCTGATATTGCATTTCTAATAGACAGAATACCACTAAGTGTATCTATTTGCTGAAAGACAGAACCACCAAGATCTATATCGAATTTATAAAGTGACTGAGACATGAATACTGACATTCTCTTTCCATCTCCTGATGCAACTACATCATCATATAGATCTACTAACTCATCAAGCTCTTTATTGACTCCGTAATGCATTACAGCATTATCATCAATATTGCTACCTTGATCAACAACAGCATTAACTAAGTGTGCAAATAATGGTGAATAATTTCCACTATCACCAAGTACATCTATCTCATATTCAGGAATAGAAAGCATAAATCTACTAAAGAATTTATCAGTCTGTGGGTTCACATATGTATTCATATTGTGACCACGTCCATTACGTTTCATTTCTTCTTGAAGATAAAATGATTGACCTTGCATGTCCTTATAGTTCTCCATGAAATCTGCGAATGGTATTGTCTTTGAGAGAGATCTACCACGATCCGAATCTCTGGTTGCTGCAGTTGAATCTTTAGCTGAGTTATATCCCGCAAATCGCTTGTATGCAGATCCAGGCATTAGTGATGATATAGTCTCTTCAAAAGATTTACCTCTTTTGTCCATTACTTCATATATATAATCTAACATAGGAGAAAGAACAGGATTAACAACAAGTCCACCCTTATTCTTCTCTTTAAGAGTGTTCTTTGTTTCTTCACTTACTCTTACATCATGTCTAATATATGAAGTTATACCTGGTTCCAGGTCAGGTCCTTGTTCATTAGACGGAACCAACAATCTATGCATAAATTCTGCACCTTTAATGTTTGCATGTAGCATAGGGAACAAATCTTTAGCTTCATTTGATTCTTCCTGGTTTGATTCTTTCATCATAAACTTTTTAAGAAGAGCTTCATTTTTAGGAGTAATATTTGATAAGTTTCTTCCGTTTATGTTGTGAATCATAGAGTCCATATTAATAGTTATTACTGCACCTTCAATCAAATTTGCACTTGCATACTGGTCAGTATCCATTTTACGAAATCTTCTATTAATTATTTTTCCATCTTCATTCTTGTCTCCTACAAAATTGATTGAAATAAATCCTGCAGTCTCCAATTCTTTAAGTGCTTTAAGTCCAGCCTGACTGTATGTTCTTTCAACATCAAGCTGTGCTTCTGTAAATGTTGTACCATCCAGTGGTCTTGGAACTAGCGTCATTCCGGCATGAAACATTATATCTCTACCTATTGCAGCAAGAGAACCAAGTGCAGCTATATTAGGAACAACTGTTCCCGGAGGAATAAGTTCTTTAACCTGATCTTCTGTTAAATTATACTTCTCCATTAAATCTATTTCACTTTTAATTGCACCAAACAAGTGATGCATAGCTAGACCTCTCTGAGCTAATTCAAGTGCTTTGACCTCTTCATTTGGGCTTTTTACTCCATCAGGACGTTTGTTAAGATGAAATATAGACGTTAAGTTAGGATGTTGGTTCTTAAGCCCACGAATTTTCTTCCAGAATGATGGTTCAAAAGTTCTATCAGATCCCTTTACAAGTTCACGAACCTCATCAAGAGCTTTATCTCTTGCTGCAGTATCATGCTTGTCTGTAAATAATCTAATTATCTGAGAAGGAGAAACAGCATTGCTTGCAAGTCTTGTTTCTTTTTTGCCTTCTTTCTTTTTACCTACTTTTACATTCTTTGTCTTTATGCCTCTGATGAATCTTTTTAATTCAGCTTTTGTCTTTATAGTTTTATTACATCCCATAGTTGATCCTATTCACATAAAATTTGATTTATTATATCTTTCATTGCCTCAAACTCAGCATCAGTCATCTCAACAATATCTTCATCAGTAAGTGATTGCATTGGAGAAAATTCATTGTTTGCTAGTCTATTTGCATTGTTTTCTGATTCACTGTTCCCGGTATTACTTGCTAGTGGCTTTCCAGTTCTTTCGTCAATGTCTGTATCTGTTGCTTCTGTAACCTTCTTTCCTGCTCGCCTAGAACCAACCTCACCATTTGTCATTACTTCTCTACCATTGGAGGAATAGAAGTTTATTCTCTCTACTTCTCCATCTTTGTTTGTATATTCAACAACGGTAGTATCTTTCCACTCTGTGATTATATCACCTATATGTGACTGACCATCTGCAGTCTTGAATGTATATTTCTTGCCTGTAGACTTAGATTCTTCTTTTGATTTGATTTTCCTATTCTTGGCTTCATCAGCTTTCTTTTGAGCCTCAATAACCTCTCCCCTCTTCTTTAGCATTGACTGTTTGGTTCTAAGAGCTATCTTCTCATTACGACCTTTTAATATGTCTGCTTGCTTCTGTGTTATGAAATTATCTGCCAGTGCTCTGTCTATTCTTTTGTTTACAAAGCCTGACTCTTTTGTATTTTGGAATTCTTTACGCTTTAGAACTTCTTTTAGTGACACAAGTGCAGTTGCTTTGTCTGCAAAGCTTACATCTGTATTTTCAACTGCAATATATTCTTCAGACTTTGTATCATTCCCTTTAGTATTAGAGTCTAATCCTGCATCTTTTTTAGCCTTTGTTCTGCCTTCTAAAACCTTATCTATTTCTCTTATTGCTTTCGTACCAGCAGTTTTCTTTGCTTCACGCAAGGAATTACTGTCATAAGCTTCAAGCTTTTTTTGCATCTTTGATTTTCTATTCTTACCGGTAATGATATCTGATGCACCAAGAGCAATAGAACCAACAGCTTTTGCCAGGTCTATTATCATTGATGTTTTTGATGAAGAGTCTACTGGTTCTGTTATCGCAGTATCTACCTTACCTGTTACTCTTGGCTTAGATTTTGTAGCAAAAGTTTTACTTTTTGCTATTTCTTTCTGTTTATTCATAGTCTTTTCGACTTTACCTCTTAAAGAAAGAGAGTTAAGCTCTTCTTCTACTTTTGTTCTTATTCTATTTCCGTCTATTTTTTTACTTTCATCAAACATTTCAACCAATGTATCTTGAGCTATCATTCCTGTATTAAGAAGCATTGATATTGCATCTCCTCTGATTGCAGGATCAATAAGAAGTGCTGCAAACTTCTCATTTGCATTCTCAATAGTAATGTCATTATCAGATACAAATTTTTTAGCAACATCGTTTGTACTATTGATTATCTCAGCAGCACTAATTTGAGCCAATTCAATAACATCTTTAAATGTTTGATTTTCTACTTTTATTTCTGATGCATCATCAATGTATGTTGCATTTTCTGCAGCACTAAATAGAGATGAAACATCTTTGTTTTCACTTTTTTTACCATTAGCAACAAGATCGTTATCTTCAGACTTAAGAATTTTATTTATTTCTTCAGCAGAAGATTCCATTCTTGCTATGCCCTCTTCACTAATATCAATTGTAGCCTGTGCATCAAGTTCAGCAAAATTCTTATCAGTAGTATCAAGACCGGAATCTATATTTTCCATGAGTGTTTCACGTTTGTTTTGATCTCTATATTCTCCATATACTTGTGCATCATTGGCAATAGCACCAGGAGCAGTCATTATTACTCCAGGAGCATTCATTTGTGCAGACATTACTGCACCACCAATAGCAGCTATCTTAGCATCCTTGGCAGATATCATTTCATCTTTTCCTGCCCATGTTTCTATTGCTTGATCTGCTGTCTCCTGTGCTGCCTCAAAGCCCATTGATCTTGCCTGCTGATAGAACATTGTCTTGAGTTGTTTAGCTCCTACGCCTTGAACTGCAGACTTGAATGCCTTGCCCAGTGGAGTAAGGAACAGAACCTCATCTAATTTAAGGTTTGCAGCATTAAGTGCGAAGACTACAGCAGCTCTTCCTTTGTCCATTTCTTCACCAAAGTTCTCTTTGTATTCGTCAGTAGCTTTGTTGGTTCTGCCTGATGCAACTAATGCAAGACCAATTGCTTTTCGCATCATGCCTCCAGTAGCAATAGCTATTGATTCAGGTGCAGAGTTGGCAAGGTGAACATCCCAGTTTCTTGCAAAAGAACCAGCAACTCCGAACCAGTCTCCCTTATCAGCATACTTTGCAAGATCTTTATCTGCTTCTTTCTGATATCTCTGATTTGGTTGCATTGTTCCACTGAATGACTCTTCCCATTCTTTTTCTGACACATCAAAGTAGGCACGCAAATTATTTCTTGTCTCTGGGTCTGCAATCATGTATTCTTCCATGATATCAGCACCAAGTTCAGCAGCTCCGTCTACACCTTCACCAATCATTTTTGCAGTACCCATTACAATCGTTTTAAGTGCAGTCAATGCTCTTCCGTCTTCATCTCCTATATTAGGAGCAGCTTCACTTGCCTTTTTCATATAATGCAAGACTTCTTCTTCACGAGTCATATTCTTTAAGGATTTACCTACCTTTGTTGCATCTGTAGTTGTTGCTGCTTTCTCTATTCGTCTCTTCTCAAATACAGACTCAGGATCAATAAGTGCATCATCACCAGTAAGTGCCTTACCTTTTGCATTCTCTGGTAAAACTCCACCATAAACAGCTCTTTCATTGTTTTTGGTATATTCAGATGCTCCAGAACCAAGTGCAATTCTTCTTGCTACAGCTTCTGGACTTCCATCATCATAAAATTCTTTATTGCGTATACTTCCAGTGTTACCCTGTATGATACCTTCTGCTTGTTTAGTTATATGATCAGGTAGCTCCCAATCCATATATGCATTCTTGAAATCAATTCCCTCTTTTCC
>JAGLCW010000148.1 GCA_023146045.1 Caldisericia bacterium | reverse complement strand
GGAAATTAGCAAAGGTGAAAATATTAATGGTAAAAAGACTAGTAATAGTTTTGAATTCACATCATTTTGGGCAGATGGAAACAATAGGAATATTACTGACCTTGTGGATTTCACAAAGACATTTCTCTCAAAACATACAATTCTAAATTTGCTTACAAAGTACTGTGTATTCACTTCAGAAGATCTTCTCCTTGTTATGCGCCCATACCAGATTGCTGCTACAGAACGTATTCTTTCTCGCATTGAAATTTCCACGAATTATAAGGATACGGGTAAGGTAAAAGCAGGTGGATACATATGGCATACAACAGGTTCTGGTAAAACTCTAACTTCCTTCAAAACAGCACAAATTGCTACTTCGCTACCATACATCGATAAGGTTTTGTTTGTAGTTGATCGCAAAGACCTAGACTACCAGACAATGAAGGAATATGACCGATTTGAGAAAGGTGCTGCGAATAGTAATGTATCAACCAGAATACTGCAAAAACAACTTGAAAATCCTAATACAAAAATAATTATCACAACTATTCAAAAGTTAGATATATTTATAAGCAAAAACAAAAACCACGATATTTATAAAAATCATATTGTTATTATTTTCGATGAATGTCACAGATCTCAGTTTGGCGATATGCATCAACGCATTACAAAGGCTTTCAAAAATTATCACTTATTTGGATTTACTGGAACACCTATTTTTTCTATAAATTCAGGAAAAGGCAAAAACGCAAGGCTAAGAACCACCGAACAAGCTTTTGGTGATAGATTACACACTTACACAATTGTTGATGCAATAAAAGATTCAAATGTATTGCCTTTCCGCATAGATTATATAAACACTATAAAAGGACAAGACAATGTAATTGATAAAAAGGTGATAACAATCGACCGTGAAAATGCATTTCTTGGTACAAAGAGAATAAGTGGTGTTACGTCATATATTTTAGAACACTTTGACCAAAAGACTTATAGAAATCAAAGCCGTTCATGCTACGATTATGGAGTTATTAAAAATGTAGGTAAAATGGCATGTTCAAAGAATAATACCATAACTGAGAAAAAAGAAAACGAAAGAGTAAACGGCTTCAATTCTATATTTGCGGTTGCTTCTATTCCAATGGCAAAAAAGTATTACCTTGAATTTAGGCAACAGATGAAAGAGAATGGCAAAAAACTAGCTATTGCAACTATCTTTAGTTATAGTCCAAACGAAGAAGATCCAGAAGACACACTCTTTGATGAAAACTTTAGTACAAATGAGCTTGATGTACCTTCAAGAGATTTTCTTGATTCGGCTATAAAGGACTACAACGATACTTTTCAGGTAAACTACGACACTACGGCAGATAAATTCCCCAACTATTACAAAGATGTTTCCCTTAGAATGAAAAACCGTGAGATTGATTTACTAATTGTTGTTAATATGTTTTTAACAGGCTTTGATGCAACAACTTTGAATACTCTATGGGTAGATAAAAACCTTAGGCAACACGGACTTATTCAAGGCTTTTCTCGAACAAACCGTATTTTAAATTCTGTGAAAACATTTGGTAATATTGTGTGTTTTAGAAACCTTGAAGATAAAGTTAACGAAGCGCTTGCACTTTTTGGAGACAAAGAAGCTAGCGGGATTGTACTTTTGAAGACATATAATGAATATCTAAATGGTTACGAAGATAGCGGTAAACACATAAACGGATATGTAGAATTAGTAGAACAGCTTAAAGATTCTTACAATATCGGCGAAACAATTACAGGTAAAAATGCACAGAAAGAATTTATAAAGCTGTTTGGTGCTATTCTACGCACAAAAAATATTCTTGTGTCTTTCGACGAATTTAAAGACAACGACGTTTTATCGCATCGTGACTTTCAAGACTATCAAAGCAAATACTTAGATAT
>JAGLCW010000147.1 GCA_023146045.1 Caldisericia bacterium | reverse complement strand
AAAAGGGGATTATTATGATGAAGAATAAAAAAATGACATCATGGGTATTAAGCTTATTGTTAGCTTTTAGTTTTCTTTCAACAAGTTCTGTATTTGCTGAAGAAACAGATAACCATGAAGAAGTGAAGATTGAAATAGTAGGCGATGGGTTGCCTACTGGGATGTTCTTTCAACCATCTTATCTAAACGTTCAGCAACAACGTTTGTATGTTTCAGATTCATTCAACAATAGAGTCCAAGCATTTATCAGAGGTAATGTTTTTCAACTAGCTTTTGGTGGATTTGGACAAAACGAAAGAGAATTTGATAGAATAGGTGGAATATGTTCAGATGACAAAAGTCTATATGTAGTAGACTCTCTAAATTCTAGAGTTCAAATACTAGACTCAAAAGGTAACTATAAGTCTCAGTTTGGATCATTTGGTACAGAACCTGGAAAAATGAAACTACCAACAGACATAGCAACAGATGGTAAAAAACTATTTGTACTAGACACAGGAAACTCAAGAGTACAAATATTTGAAGTATCTGGTAAATTTATCACATCTTTTGGTAACCCAGGAGTAGAAGATGGTAACTTTAATAAACCACTAGGAATTGAAATTGCTAAAGGTAAAATATTTGTTTCAGATACTGGGAACAATAGAGTACAAATATTTGAAGAATCAGGTAGATTTGTAAGCGTATTTGGATTTGCTGGAACCGAAGAAAAAGGATTCGACAAACCAAAAGGTATTACATTTTTTGAAGATAAAGTATACATAGTAGATTCTGGTAACAAAAGAGTACACGTATATGACGAAACAGGAGTATATTTATCAGTAATAGATCTAGAAAAGATTGAAGATCCATTTGGAATAGCAATCCTAGACAACAAATTGCTAGTATCTGACTCTGAACAAAACGGAGTATTCACTTATACATTTGAAGGAGCTAAAAAAGGTATCTTTGGTAAAGAACAAGACTACCTTGGTCACTTTGTAAGACCAATTGCAGTTTCTTCTACAGAAGATGAACTATTTGTACTAGACCAACTACTAAAAACAGTACAAGTTTTCAGCAAAGACTATAAACCAAAAAGATATTTTACTTTTCCTGAAATTAAAAAAGCTGGATTAATCAATCCAATAGACATGTCTGTATACAAAGGCAAAACATATGTTCTAGACTCTTACAAACATTCCATTAGTATTTTCTCTAATGAAGGAATGTTTGAAAAAAACATAGGAACATATGGTACAGAACCAGGACAGTTTGTATCACCACAAGGCATATATGTACATGAAGATGCTATATATGTATCAGACGCTGGAAACTCTAGAGTACAAATACTTGATCTAGATGGTAAATCTATTAACACCTTTGGAGAATTTGGAACAAGAGATAACCAATTCTTCAACATGAAAGGTATTTCTGTATTCAAAGACACAGTATTCGTAGTAGATTCAGGAAACTCTAGAATATCTCTATTTGATACAGAAGGTAACTTCCTAAAAGCATATGGAAAAAAAGGATATGAAACAGGTAGTTATTTTGGACCAAATGGTATACATGTAGATGTATCTGGAAAGATATATATTTCAGACATGCTTAACAATAGAATCCAAGTATTAAATACAATAACTGACCAATCTAGAGTATATGGTAACTTTGGATCAATATTCCAAGATCCATTAAACTATGCAAAAGCAAAAAAAGACTATAACTATGACATAGTACCAGGCTCATTTGTCTATCCATCAGACTTAACAGTGCATGGAAATAGCATAGCGGTTGTAGATCCATACAACGTACGTGTACAAATGATTCCATTTACCTCTGTATTCCAGAAAAACCCATTAGGTTTAACCCCAGAATACCTAGACTTTGGATCAATAGGAACCGATAACTCTGTATCTCGTAAATTCATATTAAGAAATACAGGTGGTAACTACATAGAAGGTAACATTACTTGTGATCTAGGCATCATAACAATAGAACCTTCACACTTTAAAGGATCAGCCGAAGAAATAGAATTAACAATTAATGGCAAAAACCTAGAAGCTGGAAAAGAATATGATGCAGTAGTAACTGCAACATTGACCGATGGTAACTCCAGAGAACTAAAAGTTCACTTTGTGGCTGGTAGTAGTCCTGACTTCTATGCTGAAATGACCCCATTCTATGTGGCTTCTGCAGATCAAGA
>JAGLCW010000146.1 GCA_023146045.1 Caldisericia bacterium | reverse complement strand
AATTTGAGGAAGATGAACTTGACCTCGATGAAGAATTGTGCTTTGCGGTTGCAAGACACATGTGTGCATTTGTCAGTACTGGTAAGTCAAAAGAACATACGATGGAAGCTACAAAGATAATCAATTCATATAATCAAAAAGTAACAACGTTCTTTGAAACTCTTGAAAGAAAAGAGCAACAACAAGAACTTGGTCGTGACCTAACTCCATATCCAGGAGGTACAGTTTATGCTTAATGAATTTACACTTGCCTATAGAGATGATGAAAAGATCAAGAATGTCTTTGGGGATTACAATGGAACTCAATTATTAAAGAATGCTAAACGCATCTTTGGAGGAAAAGAACAAGTCTTCTTTGAGTATGGAAGAGATGAATCTGCTCCTATTTTTGCTGATGCAGTTAACCCTAATGTTAACGAAACAAGCAAGAATGTTATATTGAAAGTGAACCAGCATGTTGAAAGTCCTTCAGGCCTTACTGCTATATCTATGACCGGAGAAGGTATCGATACTGGAACCTCAAGGTATGATGTTGAATATGCCAATCAGTACTGCAGACCAATTCTCTTGGGTCACTTCAAGACGTATGAAACCAAGAAATATTATTCTATTGACCTGAGCTATATCCTTGCAATAAGTAGATCGTTTACTGATCTGAATTTTGAAAACTTTGAAGGCGAAGGACTACGAATACTGAAGGCATGGTTGTTCGTAATGACTTATGGATCTCATCATCCAGAAGAGCATGAATTAATAATGGTTCGATCTTCCAAAAATGAATATGGTGAGAGTGCTAGAAATAGAGCTGTAGTCAGAAACAGCTATTACAAAAAGGGTGAAGATTTCAATAAGATGGGTGCACCTTATGGTGAGTCAAGAGATGACGAATGGGCATTGTCTTCAGATGACTATGCAAAGGTAGCAGCACTTGATTCAATTTTTACTCAATTATCTTTAGGAACTCCATTGTTGTATAATGGCAGTATAGTTCCTGATTTAATAAGAAACTCAAGACAATATGGTTCTACTGTTCCTGAATATTTTAATGATATTCTCACAGCTAAAAATCATTTAAAAATTTAACTAGAAGGACATTAATATGTATATTGACTTTATTGACACTCTACGACACATTCAGGGTGGTATCTATCCACAGATACAAAAATGGTATGTAGAGATTAAAGATTCGAAAGATCACAACGAAAAATTAAAAGAAGACATGGTTGCGATTCAAGAAGAAACACTTGGAATAAAGTGTCAGACTGAAGCAATCAAATTTGATGCACAAAGTTGGGCTGAAGAAGAGCCGGATGTAAATGTTAATAAATATACATGCCATGACGAATGTGGAACCATCACATCTGCTCCTGTGGATGACAAGTCGTTTTCTGCAAAGCACTGGTCTTCTATATCTGAAGAGTGGGCAGGACAATCGTTTGACAATACTGATGCACAATGGAGAGCTGAAGCTGAACGCATGACTGCTCAAAGTTTAACAAATGAACTTCCAAATGTTCAGGTAAAAGTATATACATCAAATGGCGATGGAACATTCAGTAAGCAAGAACTTGATGGGGTATATTCAGCACTTCATTATATGACTGAAACTGAAAATCTATCAGGTCAAAAGAGATGGGTAGAAAACCAAATCTCTCCTGATGGTTTGAAAAACAAATTTACGTTCACAAAAAATATCAATCATGCAGATGTGTATGAAAATGGTATTCGACAAATTGATGGTATTGACTATAGAAGAAAATTAAACAAGATTTACTTCCTTGGTAATCCACCACCAATAAAAGCAAACGTAACTGTATCTGGTATGGAAGCAATCACTGGTTCTTTACTGGAAGACTTTGCCGAAACAATTCGTGATGAAGCAGATCGAACAAAGAAATATGCAGATGATGTTGAAACTGCAGAGCTGGAAATAGAAGCAGTTAGGCGTACGCTAAAGAGTTACATGACTGAAGCACCTAATGTTGAAGTTAGTGAATTTAGTGTTAAGCCTGACGGATCAATCGTTGGTGTTACTGTTCCTGGAATGTATTCCGTGTTGCATTATGACCTTGCAAACTGTCAAATGAGAAAATTCCTTGGATACATTGATGGGGCACGAAGACCACAAATGCCAAGAGTAGGATATGCGTCTGAATATTATATTGCTGAATCAAGTGGAACAGTTGGTACAAAAACAATCAACATAGGTGACGAACTACAATGGGATATATCTTCAGCGTCATGGATTGTTAAGCCACTACATATTGAATGGAAAGCAGTAGATAATGTACCTGAACATATAGCAACAAAAAATGGACTCATTAAATTTCTTCATCAGTATATGGGTGAAGGTCCAATGCGTGTTCTTGATACAATGATTAAAATATCTGCACATGCAGGTGATATTGAAATAGAGAATATTGCTCAAGCAGCAGGAGAAGTTCAGCTTGCAATGGCAGGAATAGATTCATTAATATCTCAGCATAAACTTGAAGTTGTATCTTATGTTGAGAATTCTAATGACTTTATAAATAAAGCAATATTTGTAGCAATGGGCTTAATTGATGAGGCAAGCAAGCATGAAGTAGAGGCGATCCAAAGAGCAAGTCTCGCAACAGGACCGGCTTCGGTGTTACAGGCTAATATCGATGATGTTACTGCAAAACTTAAAGCAGCAGGCATAGCAGGATTCTAGGTAAATTTAGAATTATGATAAAATAAATAAAAGGAAATAAAATGGCAACAACTTTAGTAACGAATAAAGAACTTTTGGCTGAGGATGCAGTAAGATTGGGAATGACTAAACCAGAGGCAGCAGGAAAATCAAGTGCTGAACTCTTAGCGTTTATTGTAGCAAACGGTCAGACTACAGGTGTAACAAAAACCAATAGTCAAGACATAGCACAGAACCAGTTTGACATTAAAACACTTCAGGCGCGTGGTAAATTTATAGGTACATTTACAACACTAGATAAAGTAGAAAAACAGCATCCAGCAGGAAGTGGACTCAACAATGGAGACTATGTTCTTGTCGGTGCAAGTACTAATAGCTATAAGCTATATACATGGCTTGGTAACGCATGGGAGTTTGGTTCTAAAAGTACAATAAACATTGTTGCGACAGCTGGTGCTTTGCCTGGTGCTTATGATGCACAGACAAACATAGAAGGATTAACTACAAGTGCTGCAGGTGCAATGTATTTTGTGCGAGATGAGTCAGTAATTTATTTATGGCTAGGGTCTACATGGCAAGCAGTTACAACACCTA
>JAGLCW010000145.1 GCA_023146045.1 Caldisericia bacterium | reverse complement strand
CGCCAGCCTTTTTTTATGCAAAAATTAAATAAAAAAATCTCTAAGAATCAAATTTAATCAAAAAATTCAAATCAAAACTTAATACGTGGCTCTGTATTTTCATAAGTAAACGTTGTTTATGGAGAAAATAATTAATAGGAGACATGTAAATGAGAAAACAAAATCGTAAGAATGCTTTTACACTAGTCGAGTTACTAATTACTATAGGTATATTAGTAATTATTGCCGGGATTGCTGTGCCACAAGTTGTTAACTATATCAACAGAAGCAAATGTGCTAGAGCACAAATGGATATGTCCACCATATCTACTGCTGTAAAATGTTTTTACACAGACTGGGGAGAGTACCCCATAAGTTTAGAAGAGTTAAAGGGAATAGAAACTGGAGTTGGTGTAGAAAATATTGAGTCTAACTACACAGTATCTGGGTTAAAAGGTGGAATAGATTATTTTGGATCAGTAATACCTCAAGATATATTCAACAATTCTGAAACAGGTAACGCATATAAATATGACGCTGAAGACGACTATTACATTTTATGGTCATTAGGAATAAATAAGAATGATGATTTTGGAGGAGATGGAATTACAATATCATATAGTGAAGAAAATGACAAAATAACAATAGAAACTTGTCCTGAAGATTATGACGACATATATGTATCAAACAAGATTGTTGAAATAACAACAGGTTCTTAATATTTTGTATACTAAAACCCATTGTTCAAAAAGATAGTGTGAGTAAGAATTATAGAAAACCAGGGTTTACTTATGTAGAAACCCTGGTTTCGATACTATGTATTGTAATATTTATAACCGGGTATCAGAATTTCAATCTATATAGTTTCAAACAAAGAAACAACATTAAGATATTTGATGAGTTGCAGAATATTGCATCTTTTGTTTCTCAAGAAATGCAACTTTTTACCGATGAAGAACTCTTTGTAGTTAACTTCAAAGATAATAGCAGTGAATATATGCAGATAACAAATGACCAGCAAGTTCAAGCACCTAAAAGTCTTGAGGATGCTAATGGAATATACTTATTAAACCTACCAGTTGAATATCTAGATGATAACTATAAAGTTATGATATCACGATCGATGGTAGGAGAATATGAAATAATATACTATTTGTACCACGTAATTGTTTTCACGAATGATGAAAAAATGAAAGCATATTCATCTTTTCAAAAACGATATTTTCCATGAATGAAGAAAAAAGACGGAAAAAGGGATCTTTATCTATTGAATTATTGGTAGTTATGTTTATGTCCATTTGCTTAATAGTTCCATTAGGTATGTGGATGCAACAGAATTCACAGAGATTTATAAAATCAGCACAAGAAGATGCAATAAAATTAGATATACAGTTTCTTCTAGCAGATATTGAAACCTCTTGGATGAATTTTCAATATGATTATTGGAAAACACAGCCATTTATTGGACTTACAGAGTCAAAACTTTCTTTCGAAACAGACGACAATAAGTTTATTAGGTATTATAGAAAAGGCGATCAAATCGGGAAAGACGTAAATTATTCTAAATTTGAAAATATTACACTTAGAGTAGTATCAGATTTCAGAGTAACGCAGTCACAAAGGGAAAATAAAGTAATTATGAGAATATTTGTGAAGGATTCGCTTGGAAGAAGATACGTGAAAATGCTTTCCGGAGACAAATGAAAAAGGCCTTTATACTACCAACAACTTTTCTAATGATTACTCTTTGTTTAATTTATGCATTTTTTTCAATGAATCAGATGCAGTTGGAGTCAATAACAGCAATGTCTATTGTTGAACAAAGTATGTTAATTGATGGAGCCAATATTGGGAAAGAAATGCTTTTAGATTTACACACAGAATATAGTTACGATGAATTGAAAATCTTATTCCAACAAAATTCTAAATATTACATTAGAAGTAATTCTTTAAGAGACTACGATTCAATTATTGTATTCAGTACTGTAAATAAGCGTACAAAAAGCGAAGAATACATAGTTTCTGTTTTTTTACTAAAAAGGAACCAAATTGGTCATACAGATCATCCTGTAATACGTGTTAGAATCTATGCTCATTCTTACTACAAATGTAATATGATATCTCATCAATTTGTAAAACAAGCTAAAATTACAACACAATATAAGATATCTACAGAAGAATCAAATTTCGGTGAGATTATTTCAAAAGAATTACAAAATGTTCCATACTATGATTAACATACTATTAATTTGTGTGATGATAATCTTTTCGATAGAGGATATTAAGCATAAAAGCGTTCCAGAAAAATGGTTGAATTTGCTAATTCTTTTAACAATTGTGTGCATAGTCGTTCAAGTTTTTATATTTCCAACATTAGTTACACAAGTTCATAAATCTGTAAATTCCAACCTGCAAATAGTGAAAGATTCTATGTCTTTTAGTTTGTTAAGGACTTTTTCTTACAATTGTTTGATAAAAATTAAGGAAAGTACCAGCAGTACTGGTATTACTTTTTTTCAAACTGAATATTACTTTCAAATATTAAGACTATCCATGCGGTGTATATTTGGATATCTTTTGATTGGGCTACCATATTTTATTTCAAGAAAAAAAGGAATAGGATCTGCAGATCTAATTTTCTTCACAGCAATATCAATATTTTTCCCAATAGAAGCAATTTGGTGCGCGTATTTCTTTGCATTTGTTTCTGGTGGTTTATTTTTGTGTAGTTTGAAACTTATGAGACCTAAGAAAATTGTTAAGACAATTCCATTAATGCCATTTTTATCAGTTGGATTTATTATTTCGATGGTGCTGATGTGACAAAAAGAAATGCTTTTGCTCTAACAGAAGCAATAATAATGGTGTCAGTAGTTTTAATATCAGTTAGCGGCGTAGTGTTTATTGGTAGAAAATCAGTTTCAAAAAGTCAATTAGATGTATGTGTCAATACTTTAGTGCAAGACTTACACACAACAAGAATGACTTCAACGGCTACACATCAAGATCTAAAGTTTAAATTTTTTTTAGTAGAGAATTATTACCAATTCGAAATTGAAGAAAATGGATTCAATACACCTGGGCAGTTTGTGAAACGAGAATTCCCAAACGGTATAGGCTATCCAATATATTTTGGAATTACAAATCCAGCATATACAGATGAAAATGGAAACATTGCTGCCGGTTCAGTGGAATTTGGCTACAGTGGATCACAATTTATTCCAAGGACGCTGTGTTTTAAGCAAGCAGGTACTCCATCTGCTGGTGGTCACATTATTATAACTTCTATAAAAAATAATGTAAGTAGTGTTGTTATTGTTAAGCCTGTAACTGGAAGAATAAGAATTGGGCATGTTGATTTTTACAATATGGATAGTTAGAACGAAGCTAAAAATGTTTCATCTCGTTACAATTTGTTCATAATTATGTAAAATGTTTCTTATAATTACATGATGTAAGTGACTATATTGTTATTTTTGTTTAATGTATGCTTTTTGTTGGAGGTATTTATGACAAAAAGTGGTAAGGTGTTTATTGCATTTTTTATATGCCTTCTTATCGCTGGATACGTTATGGCTTCTCCCATATTGCAGTTATTTTATCAAGATGCAGAGCCATATAGATTTACAGGTTATGCTTTTACAGCTGAATTTGATCCAATTAAAATAGCCGAAACTTCGGACGTTCCGGATGGTTCTGGTTATTCTTTCAGCGTAAAGCTAAATTTACCTTTTGCTGGTCCTCAAAAAGTTAGGCAAGATATTTACGGTATTATCACAAATGTAGATGGTGAATATCATGCGTATAGCGCTGTGTGTCCACACCTAGGGTGTATTGTCCGGTGGGATGACGATCAGGCTCCAGAAGAAAAAATATTCTGTAACTGCCACAATGGGGCATTTAACCCGGTAAATGGGGACGTTACGGCTGGTCCTCCCCCAAGAGGATTGGACATTTATGAAATATTCATTGAAGGTGACGATATTCTTCTTAAATCCTTAACCGGAGGTGAAGAATGATAGAGGTTCAAAGTAAAAAAGTTGGGTACTTAAACAATCCATTTTATTATTTAGGTGGGATTACATTTTTGTTTTTAGCAATGCAACTTATTTCCGGTACATTATTATTTATGAACTTCATACCATCTATTGGAAGTGCGTATAGTTCTTTAGTTTACATCACTAATGTTCTTCCGTTTGGAGTATATCTTCGTACTTTCCATCGGTTTGCAGCAATCGGAATGCTTATTTTTGCAATATTGCACCTAGTGCGCATGTGGACAACAGATAAAGTAACTAAACCAAGAAATCTAGGGTGGGTTACTGGTTTACTTTTAATATTAATATTGGTCGTAATTATTTTTACAGGTTTTCTTTCATCATATGCTCCAGGATATAAAGCTATACTTATGAAGTGGGCAGAATATTTTGAATATGGAAGAAGACAATATCAAAACCTACTATCTGTAAATATAGGAATGCATTTACTCTTACCAGCTACAATTTTCATAGTGCTTATGATTCATTTCAAACGAATTGCTAGACCAAAGATAGCACCACCTATTTCGTTAGTGTTTTTTATACTCGGAACAACAAGTCTACTAACAGCTATATTTCCAATCGCTACTTTGCCAGAAAAGGCATTACCTTACGAAGGGTTTGTTCCAACATTTCCTCAACAAATGCTTGTTTTTGGTATTATTGCAGTTATTTGTTTGATACTGGCATTTCTTCCTTTACTTTTAAAAAGAGAAAAACTGGTTGCGAAAGTCAATCAAGATAGATGTGCAGGTTGTTTATACTGTGCAGACGTGTGTCCAAAGAAAGCAATTACAGCAGTTAAAAAAGGAACTAGGACTGTTGCTTTTGTAGATGAAGCAAAGTGCCAAGGCTGTGGGATTTGTGAAGGAGCATGTCGATCTTCTGTTATACAACTTCAAAGTGAGGAAAAATCATTATTGGAGGAGGTAAAAGCTATATGGCTAGCAAGAAATTAATATATCTCTTTCCGTGTTTGGCTGAAAAACGGAAAAAGGTATTACAAAAAATAGAACAAGAGTATCCTGAAATTAAAATTGTCCCAATAATATGTGCTGGAAGATTTAATACAGATATTGCTTTAAAACTTATTAATGATGGAGCTGACGGAATAGTAGTACTGGGATGTGAACCAGGAGATTGTCACTATAGAGAAGGTTCTGCTATTTCAGAAAGAAGATTTCTTCTCGTTAAGCACACCTTAAAGGCATTTGGATTTGAAGAAGAACGATTTCAAGCACTGTGGCATAAACCGTCAGAAGTGAAGGGTGTCATGAATGAACTTAATCTATTCATGGAAAAGCTAGCGTCAATTGAGCAAAAAGGAGTTGAAGAGTGAAAAAGCAAATAGAAAAAAACATCAAATCTCTCTTACATTCCATTTGGAAATCCGGCGATATGGCAATATCCTGGACTAAAACCAGTATTCCTGGAAAAAGAACTCCATTTTTCATCAAGAATAAAAATCAAATAGACCAATTAGTATTTGACACTTTTTGTGCAGTTTCGTTGGCAACTTACCTTACGGAATTTAACAGAAAGGAAATACTTCCAGAAGATTTCAAAGGAAAGCTCCATATTACATGTAAACCTTGTGATGCAAGATCTGTAATGCAATTGTTTTCAGATATGCAAGTTTCAGAGGAGTTAGTCAATTTAATAGTAATTCAATGTGATGGAATTGCAGATGAAAGTAAACTAACAAAAATAATGAGTGGATATGTCTCAAATATAGAAGAAGAAAATGATAGATTTATTTGTAAAGGTATCGGTGGAACAGAAAAAAGTGTTCCAATTAGAGATTGCTGGTTAGATAAATGCAGTGACGGGAAAAACTGCGATTTACCTTACTACTATGGATACTATTTTGTTGGCAATGAAACTGAATATCGCAAACGCATTTCTAATTTACTGCACACAAAAACTGATTTAGTTCAGGACACAATGAGTCCTAAGGAACTTAAAAAACTGGTAAATAAAGAACTCTCAAGTTGCATTAGATGTAATGCTTGCAGAAATGTCTGCCCAGCTTGTTTCTGTTCAGATAGATGTGTATTTGAACAACCAAAAGTGAACGTTAAATATCTTGATTCAGAGGATGCTAGCAAGAATAACATATTGTACCACATGATTCGTTTCAATCATGTTGCACCAAATTGTACAGGTTGTGGAGAATGTGAACGTGCTTGTCCAATGAGTATTCCTTTAAGTATGTTCTATAAATATTTCAATCGTCTAATGTGGGAAGAATTTGAGTACAAACCAGGGAAAACAAATTCTGAAAGACAAAAACTTCTTTCATACCATCTTGGCGAAGATTTGGTTTAGGGGGAAACATGAGAAAACGATTACAAAAGCAAAAACTCAGTTCCTTAATTAAAAAGCTAAAAGAAGATGCTACCGT
Organism: Caldisericia bacterium; assembly: GCA_023146045.1. Lineage (GTDB taxonomy): Bacteria > Caldisericota > Caldisericia > UBA6126 > UBA6126 > JAGLCW01. The sequence continues at coordinate 2,359 of JAGLCW010000145.1, read as the reverse complement.
AATTGCACCCGTCATGACAGATAAAAACGAAGTTGATTTTTTACCAGTCAATTCAGAAGAAGTAATTCTTTCTGGTGCAAGATCTTTGTATTCACCAAAAAAATACATATTCAAACAATCTGAATCAATGTATGACTACACTATTCAAGATTCTGGAAAAGTAACTGTAAAAGAGAGTTGCGAGAACGAAAAACAGATTATTATGGGAATAAGACCATGTGATTTGCACGCAATTGAGTATATGAAAGAGTTTTATTCAGGAAAATACAAAGATTCTTACATATTAAGACGATTGGAGAATTCTGTTTTAATTGGACTAGCATGTACCGAACCATCTACAAATTGTTTTTGTACGAGCTTGGGCAATTCACCAGTTGATACCGATGGTAGTGATATTATGATGGCAGACGCAGGCAGCTTTTATTTCGTTAAAGGCATTACAGAAAAAGGCAAAAAACTCATCGAGAATAACAAAGACATTTTTGAAGATTCACAAGAAGATGATGAAAGAGTTTTGTCTGATATAAAGGAAAGCTGCGAAAAAGCAATTTTGGAAAAAATTGATGTAACAGCTTTAAAGAACAAAGTTGGTTCAGCATATAACTCAGATATTTGGAAAAAATACAGTGATATTTGTGTGAATTGTGGCGCATGTACGTTTAATTGCCCAACATGTACTTGTTTTGATGTGGCAGACACTTCTCGCAGTAAAAATGAAGGTTGTCATTATAGAACATGGGACACTTGTCAAAACTTTGCATTTACTTTACATGCATCTGGGCACAATCCACGATCAACAAGTGAAGAAAGATTAAGACAGAGAGTCATGCACAAATATCAGTATACAGTTGATCAAATGGATCAATTCTCCTGCACTGGTTGTGGACGTTGCACACAGGTTTGCCCAGTAGGAATAAGCATGATAGCGATTTTAAAAGATATTAAGGAGGTTGTTGATAATGGAGAAGAATAAGAAAGCACCTTCAATAAACCAGAACCCATATATTCCTTTTTTTGGAAAACTAACTGACATAATCGATGAGTCTCATGTTACAAAGAGATTTTTTGTAGAATTACCGAAAGGGCATGAGAAAGTTGACTTTATACCAGGGCAATTTTTTCAACTTACAGTACCTGGAGTTGGAGAAATCCCAATTTCATTGTCCGACTATATCCCTGAAAAAAAATCACTATTGTTTTGTATTGCAAATACAGGGATCGTAACAAATAAAATACACCAAATGAAAGTTGGAGAATTTATTGGAGTAAGAGGTCCGTACGGGAACGGCTTCCCAATCGAAAAATTCAAAGGCAAAAATATTGTTATTGTGGCAGGTGGAATAGGATTATTTCCGCTAAGAAGCGTAATAGAGTATTACTTTAGAAATAAAAATGATTTCAACAAGTTAGAGGTACTTTATGGGGCGAGGAATCCAAGAGAAATTATATTCCGCGAAGAAATGAAATCATGGAGATTAAAAAAGGATACAACCTGTAAAATTACAATAGATAAGCCAGAAAAAGGTTGGGACGGCAATACTGGATTTGTATGTAACTTGGTAGACAAAAACTATTCAGATTCAAGTGAAATACTATTTCATTGTGCTGCATCAGAACGAGAAAACACTGTTGTACTTGTTGTTGGACCTCCAGTAATGTTCAATTCTATACTGAAAAAATTAGAAGAAATCAATTTTCCAGATGATTCGGTTTATTTGTCGTTAGAAAACCATATGAAATGTGGAATTGGAAAATGTGGACACTGTAATTGCGGCAGTAAATATGTATGTCAAGATGGTCCAATTTTCTCATGGAAAGAACTAAAAACCATGGAGAAAGAATATTAGGAGGTAGCCATGTCTGTACAAGAAAACGCTTGGTATCGATTTACATATTGGTTCAGAGATCGCTTCCGTAATATGGATCTCTTTGATGAAACTTTGCAACCAAAACATCCGAAAAATCCAGCATACTGGATTGGTGGCATGATGTATCTTGGCTTGTTAATTCAAATCATTCTTGGTTCTTTTCTTGCTATATATTATGTTCCATCTTTTGAAGGTGCATATAGAAGCGTTGAATCTATAATGAAAATTCAGTTGTGGGGAATTCCTATTGGACCATGGCTTCGCGGATTGCATAGGTATTTAGCAGACACCATAATTATTTTGGCAATGCTTCGTGTATTTAGATTATTCTTTGCTGCTGAACACAAAAAGCCGTATGAATACACATGGTTTTGGGCTGTAATTTTTGTTGTTATTACAACAATATTTGGATTCAGTGGATACATTTTACCAATGGACCAAAGAGCATATTGGGCTACAACAATTGGAACAACAATGCCAACTTTTGTAGA
>JAGLCW010000144.1 GCA_023146045.1 Caldisericia bacterium | reverse complement strand
TAAATGCAGAACTTCATTTCAGGAAGTAAACAATTACTAGGGTGCGTACACCTAACTGTGTAAACTAAATATTCTACACTATATTTATTAATTACGCAGGAGACATTATGACAAACAAAATGAATTTACCATTTAATGTAGAAAAAGAACTTTCCCAAGCTACAACTATGGATGATTTAATGGGACATGATGGAGTGATTAAAAAACTCCTTAAATTCATGACAGAGAAAATACTTGATGAAGAAATGAAAGCTCATCTAGGCTACCAAAAACACTCTCAAGAGAACAAGAATACAAATAACAGAAGAAATGGAACTACCAAAAAAACTGTACGAACTCAATTTGGTGATATGGAATTAGAAACACCAAGAGATCGTGATGCTAGCTTTAATCCTATACTTGTTGAAAAAAGATCTAAAGACATTAGCCACATAGATAAACAAATAATATCAATGTATGCCAAAGGAATGACCATCAGAGATATACAATCTCATCTATACGATATATATGGAACTGAAGTCTCTCCATCATATATATCTCTAGCAACAGAGAAAATAATGCAGGTAGCTAAAGAATGGCAAAATAGAGTATTAGATGATGTATATCCAATAGTATTCTTAGATGCCATTCATTACAAAGTAAGACAAGATGGTAAAGTAATCACCAAAGCTTCATATACATGCCTTGGAATCAAAACAGATGGAACAAAAGAAATACTGGGTATATGGATAGGAGAAAGTGAAGGAGCTAGCTATTGGTTAAGAGTACTAAATGAATTAAAGAATCGTGGAGTTAAAGATATATTAATTGCTTGTGTAGATGGTTTAAAAGGATTCCCTGAAGCAATAGCTACAGTGTTTCCTGAAACTCAAATCAACACCCACATTGGAACATCAGGAGTTAACACATCCATGCATGGTGATGATGATTGTGGGGAAAATGATTGCGATGAAACAGACCAGGATTGTATAGACCATCCTGAAGATGAAACATGTTGTGCAAGAAAAGTCGGGAATGAGTCAAATCACAAATCTGATATTTGGAGTGGGTGTTGGGAAGCTGAACAGGATTACAAATTCTACCGTTGTCGATACAGAGTTGCTAAAGCTAATGGAGGTTCAGCGGAAGATATAGCAAAAGCTGCTGATCAGGCAAGATATGCAGCATGCGCTGGACTTTCAGCTGGATGTCATTGGACAAGTAGCTATAGTGGTCCACGTAGTATGATTGACAAAGAAATGGATGATTGGGGTAATAAAAGAGTAGGTGTAACAACTCCAATTAAAGGTACCGTTATTGGACCGGATAAAAATGGGAAAAGACTAAAATACTGTTAGAAGCCGGGTTTACAAAAGATGGATCAAACACTGATACCGAATTCTATTTTGCTCCAAGTTATTGCTACGGTTCAATGTATGATTAACCATAAAAGGAGTTTATTGATGGAAAAACACAAATATTTTAATAAAAGTTACATAGGTATGATATGTTTTCTGATTGTTTTTTGTTTAATTGGTTGCAATATCCCTACGCAAGAACGCATAAATGTAAACATTGAAAACAAAGGTTTGGTGGAGGTCTATATATATTCTCAATTTGCTCCACATAAAACAAACTTTCCATTAAACAAACTGGAAGCTGATGATCCTTCTTTATCATCTATCTGTTATGATCTATTCGAAGAAGATTCAAATTATACTTCATATACTCCTCATCCTTACGGATACATGCACTATAAAAAAATAGAACCATGTCTTGATATTCAGATGGAAGGAATTCCACGAACCATTTACCAAAGACAAAGTTCAAGCGTAGGAAGGCCACAGGAAAGTTGGATTGAAAATATCAAAAGGGTCATGGAACAGAAAATTGTAGAAAAGAAGATCGAGAATGTTTCTTTTCAGCTTTTATGTAACGATGACAATAGCTACCAGGTTTCTGTTTCTTTTAAGTGGATTGAATCTATGACGCAAAAAGAACTAGAAGGCTTGCGCTATAATCTGTTCCTAAAAGCCGATAAATTGTATTGGCTTAATGAGTACGACAATGATTTCTTTGCAGACAATATAGCCTATGACTTTATTCCACTAATTGGCGATAAAGTTAAAGAATATGATGGTGTAGAATTTCCTTTGTTTGATTCAGTAGAAAATTATCTCACAGAAGAAAACAATTTCACTCTTACTATTACAACAGAATCATTCACCTTACCACAAATTGAAGGTTTAACGAAAGAACAGCAACCTAAATGGAGTTTACATTTAATACTGAACAATAACAAAAACCTATGCAAAAACCTTTATTCATGGAGTTACCAATTGCCTTCTGAGTAGAACTTATTCTTTTGTCTCCTATTCTAGCCAAAATTAGCATGGAAAGGAGCTTTGATTAATTCTTAAATACAGTTCTATGTAAAAATTTCGGTCAATATGGTAAGATGAATAAAAAAAAAGAAATGATAAGGGGACGCTGACAGAATCTTAGACTCTTGAATTATTTGTGGTGTTTATTGATTATACTTTGATCAAAAAAAAGGTGTAACCCAAAAATGGGTTACACCTTTTTTCTTTTGTTTACAATATTTTTTTAGCGTGAATCATTCCGTTAATAATTTTGATGCATGCTTCTACATCAAACATATCAACTGTTCCAACTG
>JAGLCW010000143.1 GCA_023146045.1 Caldisericia bacterium | reverse complement strand
AATGCTTTTCCTTGAACTTTTGGTGATTCAGAATTAACAAAGGAAAGTTTAATGGTTTGAGTTGCGATAGACCCATTTGATATGTTTCGTGTTGAAATTGCTTTAGCTGGGTGAGACTCTTGTGGTACATCAAGCTGCGATAAAACAGGCTCATCTTTTACTAACTGGTAATAAACTGCTTCGCTAGTGAATGCTACCTTTCCGAAATCTGTACTCCCCATAAATAGAATTTCTTCTTGCCATTGTCCTTTGTTTTCTGTGAAGAAAGAACCTGACTCAGTTAGAATATCATTTGCTTGTTCCAGTGTTAGCGACGATACTTCCGAAGACTCATTAGAAACCAAATCCATATAACTGACAGAAAAAACTTCCACCTTAAAAACTGTTAATACAACACATAAAGATAAAACCAGAAAAAAACATTTAAGAAACATATACAACGACCTTCCATTATTTAAAAATCAACCTAATCAACCTAATCAACCTAATTTTATTATTTAGAACATTTCTAACAGAACTTAAAAGAAAAACAAAAAAAGCCCTTTCCAGGGCATAGCTATCCTGTAAAGGGCTTAATTAACATTATTTTATTTTTTGGATGACAATTTATCCTAGCTAATTTCATTTGAAAAAACTCCAAGGCTTCCTCGTTAACGTAATTTTGGGAATTACGGTATGATCTATCTTTTTTACCTCTATCGCTCCACTAGGGCCGAAACACCTAGCTTTCGCTCCAGATTTTTATTTTATCGTTGTATTTTAAAGAACAAATTCTAATTAAAACACAACTCCTAAATAATATTAGATTTATCTGAAATAGCAAGAACCTATTTTTATTTATTATTGAAATAGTATACCAATTCAACGTGTGCGAACTTAATTCTCATGTAACAATCTTGTTTTCACTATATTCTCATGCTGGTGCCTCATTTTAGTGCTTCTGGTTAATGGTTAGCATATTTATTTTATGCTTACTGCCAGCAAAAATCATATAAATGTTGTAATACCATATTGCGATAATGTGTACCAAAGGAATGTCAACAGAATAGTTATTGGTATCCACAAAAGTACAGATCCTTTTCGAAACGCAATTGCAATGGAAAGAAACAGAAATGCTAGCATTGCCAATCCAAAACTTGCAACTCCCACTTTGTGTTTCATAATGTCGTCTGGTGGAAAATTCGCACCATGACAATAAGCAACACTCGACCCACGCCTTGTGATAGAATTCCACAGCAAGTTGGTGGCGTATGTCCATATTAATGGAAACTGATATTGTGTGTCGCTCCATAGGTCTGAAAAATAACTTTTAATCCAGCCATTGGTTTTTACTTCATAAAAAGTATCATTCCACCAGCTACTTTCATGTGGAGTATAACCAATTATATCTCCTTCTCCATTTACCTCTAAACCGTTTTTTGATTTCACAATTTGACTGGAGATTTTGTCAATATTTTTATCAATATTTAACATTACATCGCCCTTTATTGAATAGACATAAAGTGTATCTTTACATCGTTCAACAATGTAATCTGTGTTTAATCCAATTACATTCTGCCAGTATCCTTCATTTTGTTTAATCTCAACTGAATAATGCCCATTTCCATTCAATTCAAAAGTGGTAAATCGTGCCTTACCAAAAAGAAGTTTTACTTCAATGCAATGTGGAGAGACATAACCTAGTCGAAGTTCGGTATCAGCATCTAAATGAATATACCCCCAGGGAATATCGTTCATGTACAGGCTTACCATGGCTTTACCATGGTGCGTTCCGATGTAATCCATTGATTTCACTGCCATCGATTGAATAGGCTTCTTTTTTATATCAATGAGGGTTTCTGGAATACCATGTTTTGTAATGCCGTTCAACCGTTTTACATACACTTCCCCCTCTGCACGACTAACATGAATATGCATATTTCGCAGTGGAGTGCGCCTGATAGAATGTGTTAACCAGTATTGTATCTTTTTAAAGACTTTCTGGCTTTGTGTAATAGGCGTTCCTAATGAAGCAAAAGTACTAGAGTGAGTATGATTGACCAATCGATAAGTTGAAACTCCATTCAAATGTGCAGAAGCTGAAGAAACAACAACATCTCCAGAAAAGAATCCTGGCATTGGTGAGTAGCTATATATGTTTCCATACTCAATATTACTGTTAAGGTGCATGCCATAAGATTCATTTTTGTTTAAATTCTTTAAGAATGGATTATTCTTATATAGTTGCTCCTCTGCTATTTTGTGTTTGTCTCCAAAGTAGCTTTGCATTCTTCCCATTTGAAGATCAGACCAACTGCA
>JAGLCW010000142.1 GCA_023146045.1 Caldisericia bacterium | reverse complement strand
ACATTGTCATTACTGATTTTTCCATAAAGACGGTTCATATGCAGATTGTACGATTCGTTTAGACTTTTATGTGAAATCCAAGCCTCTGTTTTGCTTTCTAGCTCTAAAATTGTAATTGTTTCTGTTTCAAGGAATATTTTTTTAAGCTGTTTTTGCTTTATTCCTATACTAAATCTAGTTTCTTCAATCTGTTTTGTGAAAGTTTGAATTTTTTCTTTAAGCGAAAGTTTTTTTCTTTTATCGCTTAAAGTTTCAGATAGTTTAGTTTGAAGAGTGCTTATTGCTTCAGGATTTAAACTGACTACGCTTTCAGTAGTATTAAAAAGTGTCGATAGTGCTTCAATATGTGTTTTTGTTAGTACTATAAAGTCGCTTAAATCCTTCAATCTGTATTCACTTTTTAACAGATTTTTCAGTTTAGATTGTGCCTGATCAATTAATGAAAAAAGAATAGCGTAATCTAATAGTGAAAAGTTATTCTGAATGAAATGGTTGGCTTTCCACAGCGTCCATTTTTTTTGAAGAACTTCTCTCTTTTCTAAAAGCGTTGAAAGTTTTTCTTTATTCACAGACAGTGAATTATTCAGAACCTTAATATCTGAATCTAGGTTAGAAATTGCTATTTTAGTCTGCTTTAAAACGTCATATTTTTCTGAATGTGAATCCAGTTTCTTTTGTAAAAAAAGAATTAAATCAGTTAACTGTAAGTCTTTGTAGTAATTTTTAATAAGTGGGTTGTCTTTGCGGTAATTTCTAATTTCTTCATTTAAATCTTTTAAAGAAGTCTCCTGAAAAGACTTAAATGAATATTGCTTTAAAAAGAAAAATAGCACTATAGAAAAAAAACCAATCACATCAAGAAAGATTAAACTTTTTTTAATTTGAGCTGACATAGTGCTAATGTTGGCTCCAATGATTCCTAGCATAAACAAGACAATGCCAAATATTAGCACTCCAAAGGGCAACTTGATGTTTTTTGTATACGTATTTTTAGTTTTCCACTGTGTTCCTGCAACTATTTCTCTGTGTGATTCATATTCTTTAAGAGTTTTGATTGTATTTGTTGTTAAATAAAATTCATCATTTGTAAGAGTTTCGGTATCTTTTGTTCTATTAACGAGATTTGTAATCCTTAGTGTTTTCGAATCAATTCCTTCTTTGATTTTCTGAATCTCAATACTTATAGCTTTAATCTCGGAACTTTTGTCACTATCAACTGTTTTCCATGATTTGACCAAGGATTTTTGGTCTATTGGTATGCAAATCTGCTGCAATATTTCTGTACTCCATTTGGGATCAATTTGGTTTAAAGTTTCAATAAAATCAATTTTTTCAAGCTCAATTTCACCAGACAATTTTGGTTCATCTTGAATTGCCTTGATGAATTGATTCTTTTTTTCTACAAGAGAATTTATCTCATTTTGCTTAAGAATTAGCTCTTCTTCTATGGCAATACTGTTGTTTTCAGAAACAAATTTTCTGCAATTGGTTGCTTCAAGCTCATTTCTTTCTTCTAAAGCTCTTATCTCATCTTCTAATTTTCTAGCTTTTTCAATCGATGTTACAGAAAATGGTTTGTTGTTAAAGTTATATTGTAGTAATTTCATCTTGTGATTGATTATATTGCATTCGACCCAATCTGGTTTCATTTCATTTAATAACAGTTTTTCATTATATAGAGAGTTAATTTCTCCTTTTTGATTTTTAAGGGAATTTAATGTGTCTTCTAGCTCAAATAAATCTTGCCCCCACTGTTTGTATTCTGAAATTAGTTTTTCCTGACTTTTAATCTCTTTATCAATTGCTTTAATCTTTTTATCAATTTCGTGTATAACTTGTGATCTACCTTGTTTTTTCCATAGGCCATCCATGTTGGTTTTTAACTGTTTTGTAGATTTGATTAGTGAATTTAATCCAAGGCTTGAAGAAAGAAAGCGATTCTGCATTTCTTCCTTGTCCATAAGTGAAAGACCATTCCAATCTTGAATATCCATACAAAAAACTTGCCTAAAAGTTTCTTTTGTAATGCTATTCCAGAGAAGCGTCATTGGTTCGCTGTTTAGAATTGAGGTGTCTGGCAAAACTAAATTAGTTTTATTCCCTAGCCTGGATAAAAGATATTGATTCTCATTAGAAAGAACAAATGATAAATTACCAGAAGGTACTGTTCCATCAAATGGTATGTACTGTTTATCAAATTTAGAATTTTTTTTTGCAAATCCAAACAACATCTGTTGGAAGAAATTCTTTAAAGTAGTTTTTCCGCTTTCATTTTCTCCATAAAAAAGCGTGAAGCCTGGATTAATTTTGTTAATACTCACATTTGAGTAACCTCCAAATCTATCAATACAAAATGAATTAAGTTTCATGTTCATTCTCCATTAGGTAATCAAGACCAAACATTTTTGCTTCTTCAATTACAGATTCCCAGTTAAGTTTTTCCCCACGTTTCGGTAAAATATTTAGCAGATTTATCGCTGAGAAATCGGAAAGAAGGTCTGAAACAAATGTGACAGATTCTTTTTCATAAGACAGTTCATTCATCTTTTTTAAAAAAATACCAATAAAATCATGTCTGTCTGAAAGCTCTTCCATTGAGATAAGTGGTTTTGTATTGATCAATATAGATTCAAGAAAGCACTGTTCTTCATCAGTTTCTTCTCTAAGAATTTTCTCAATTTCTTTAACATTTTTGCGAAGTTCATTGTGTAGATTTGTTTGCCCTTCTATGTGGAATCTGAAAATACCAGGAATATCGAAACTTTCTGAATACATTTTTAGTTTTAAAGTTTCAATTAAATCTTGAATTGAACTATCATCTATTATCATTGTGACATTAAACCATCTAAATTGAGCGGTTTTGATAAAATCAAATTCTGGTTTGTTGTTGTGTACATTTACAATGTAGAATCCTTTTTTTGTATTGTCATTAATATGTAGCCCTTGTGGGTTTCCAGGATAGACTATAGCAGGAGTTTCATGCTGTAGAATATTCATTGTGTGTACGTGTCCTAGTGCCCAATAGTCTACCGTAGAATCATTTAAATCTGCTAAACTACAAGGAGCATAATTCTCTGTCGTTGTGTTTTTTCCTACATTGCAGTGTAACAATCCAATTGTGAAAGCTTCATTGTTTTGCATTCTTGCAATTTTTGAAATATCCAATGAAATGTTTTTTGTAACTTCCCTTTTTGGATAACTATACCCGATAATATTTACTAGTGCTTCTCCATTTTTTATTATTGTTTCACAAGAAACATTTGAAGAAAAACGGTGAACATTTTGTGGAAAATTTGTTTCAATCTCCCACCCATTAAGAGGATCATGATTCCCATGAATTAAAAAGCAAGGAATATTATTTTTTTTGAGTACTACCATTTGTTTTAAGAAAGATAATTGTGCGTAGAGACTTTTTTCAGATGAATTGAAGATATCTCCTGAAATTAGCATAAAATCTACTTTTTGAGAAATTGCTGTTTTGATTATTTTATCAAAGGCTAAGAAGGTTGATTTTCGAAGAATTTGCAGGAATTTCTGGTTACTTATATTGATGCCATTAAATGGTGCGTCTAAATGCAAATCTGCACAATGTATAAACTTGAAATTTGTGTTCATTTTTTCTCCTGAATTTCTATTACGAGTATAACATATAAAAAATGTAGAAAAAATAAATCTAATGAAGCAAACTTACGTATAATTAGTAAGGACAGATAGAAAAAGATTTCAATGAGGTGAAATATGAGTAATGAAAAAAAAGTTAAGTCAAATAAGCAGATTCAATGGATAGCAAGGCTTGCAGTTTTGATAGCTTTAACAATAGCAGTGCAAATGTTGCATTTACCTCAGTATATAACGGGGCCAATTGTTAATTTTATGCTTTTAGTATCGGTAATGCTACTTGGAGCGTGGGGTGGAGTTGCTTTGGGCATATTAACTCCTGTTATTGCTTTGTTGGCTGGCATATTGGGTAGACCAGAGTTAATCCCTGTGATAGTGATAGGGAACGCCATGTACTCACTCGCTTTTTACCTATTGAGAATAAAAGGAAAAACGTTTTTATTTAGTTTTATCGGAATAATCGTTGGTTCATTCCTTAAATTTGGAGTTTTTGCGCTTGCAATTGCTTACGTAGTGCAGTTACCACCACCCCTTGCAAAAATGTTTGGATTCCCACAGCTTTTAACAGCGTTAGCTGGTGGAGTATTGGCATTGCTTGTTGAGAAAGCTTTGAAACATACCAATCTACTTAATCACTAATTAACTGAACTATATAAGAGCTTTACTGAATGAATTCTGAAAATAAAATAGCTCTGATTGCTAATATTTTATTGATGATCGCTGTTGTTTCGTGGGGATTATCATTTGTAAGCATGAAAGTGATTCTATCTGCTGGAATTCCCCCAATGACAATGTGTACAATAAGATATGGAATTGTCGCAGTTGTCTTTGTGGCTGTACTTTTGCTTGCAAAGAAACAAGAAAAACAACTTACAGTTAAGGATCACCTTCTGTTATTAGCTAGTGGGTTTTTTGGGATTACTTTATATTTTTGGTTTGAAGCTCGAGCAATAGTTTTTACAACTGCTTCAAATGCTGCAATAATAATTGCTTTAGTACCTATTGTTACACATATAGTTGATGTGTTATGGCTTAAAAATAGAACTACTGCGTGGCAAAATATTGGTATTCTATTGTCGTTCGTTGGAGTGTATTTCATTGTTTTCTACAATGTAAATTTTAAAAATGTCTCATCAACATTAAAAGGTAACTTATTAATGATAGGTGCCGTAATATGTTGGGTGAGTTTTACATTAATTGGAAAAATTGTACAAAAAAGAGTTGATCCGGTTAGAACTACTTCTTGGCAGAGTATATACGGAACATTGCTGTTAATACCTTTTGCCTTTTCTGAAAAATTGTCCTGGGTAGCGATTAAACCGAATTTGTGGATCCATTTCATATATTTAGCAGTTTTTTGCTCAATTTTGGCATATTTGATTTATAATTCTGCATTAAAAAAAATTGGAGTTACTGTAGTATCTACATATGTGAATGTGGTTCCAGTTGTAGGAGTAATTGGTGGAACAATGTTGTTGAATGAAACTATGACTAGCACACAGTTTATTGGAGTAGCAATAGTAGTATTAAGTTTGTTTATGGTTAATATAAAAAAGGAAAAACAGATATTGGATAAATTGTAATTATTTTCTGTTTTTATTTGGCTATAATTAGTTTTGAAAACTATTAAATTTGGAGGTTTAAATGAATTCGAATTATAAAATTCCGGTTCCAAAAAACGAACCAATTAAAACGTATGCCCCTGGCTCACCTGAAAAGATTGAACTAAAAAACAAATTAGAAGAAATGTACAACAAAAAAATTGAAATTCCTCTAATTATTAATGGAGAAGAAGTGCGAACTGGGAATATGGGTAAATCAATTTGTCCACATGATCATAAACACGTTCTAGCAGAGTTCCATCAAGCTGGAGAAAAAGAGATTAAAGATGCCATTGAAGCTTCACAAAAAGCTTGGATGATGTGGTCAATCATGCCATGGGAAGAACGGGCAGCTATCTTTTTGAGAGCAGCTGAACTTCTTGCTGGACCATATAGGGCTGAAATGAATGCAGCAACTATGCTTTGTCAAAGCAAGAACGTCTATCAATCAGAGATTGACAGTGTTGCTGAATTGGTTGACTTTCTAAGGTACAACGTATATTTCATGCAGGAAATATACCAAAATCAACCAAACAATTCTGATGGAGTTTGGAATCGTCTAGAATACAGACCTCTTGAAGGCTTTGTTTACGCAATAACACCTTTTAATTTTACTTCAATAGGTGGTAATTTACCTACAGCCCCAGCTATTATGGGTAATGTCTCGCTTTGGAAGCCATCAAGAACCGCTGTTTATTCAAACTATGTCTTTATGAAAATACTACATGAAGCTGGGTTACCAAAAGGGGTTGTCAATTTTATACCCGGACCATCTTCAAAAATTAGTGATATTGTTTTAGAGAACCCTAATTTTGCTGGTATTCATTTTACTGGCTCTACCGAAGTATTTAACATGCTTTGGAAAAGATCTGCAGAAAATATGCCAAAATACAAATCTTACCCAAGAATTGTTGGAGAAACTGGCGGGAAAGACTTTTTAGTTGTTCATAAGTCTGCAAATCCAAGAGAAGTCGCAACAGCAATAGTTAGAGGGGCATTTGAATATCAAGGACAAAAATGTTCTGCAAACTCAAGAGCATATTTACCAAGAGGCAAATGGAATGAAATTTGGAAAGAAATTCAAGAAGAGATGAGCAGAGTGAAAATGGGCGATGTTATGGATTTCACAAACTTTATCAATGCAGTCATAGATAAAGTTTCATTTGATAAAATTTCAAACTATATTGAATACGCGAAAAACAGTAAAGATGCAGATATCGTATGGGGTGGTAAGTGTGATGACAGCAAAGGATACTTTGTTGAGCCAACAATTATTCTAACAACAGATCCTCATTTTAAAACCATGGAAGAAGAAATTTTTGGTCCTGTAATCACCTTCTACCTATATGAAGATGATAAATATTCAGAAGTGCTAGAACTCTGCAATAGTACATCCCAGTATGCTTTAACTGGTGGTATATTTGCAACAGAAAGAGAAGCTGTTATTCAGGCTGAACATGTTCTTCGCAATGCTGCAGGTAATTTTTATATTAATGACAAGACTACTGGAGCAGTTGTAGGGCATCAACCATTTGGCGGAGCAAGAGTTTCTGGCACAAATGACAAGGCAGGGTCAGTATTTAATTTGCTTAGATGGACAAGCATAAGAACAACAAAAGAATGCTTCCTCCCTGCAAAGGACTTTGTATATCCATTCATGGATGAAGAATAATTGTTGATAGATATTTAATATGTTAATGGTTAGGGTGAGTAATGTCATAGCTCACCCTAAAAAGCTTTTCTGAAGAGAAAAACGCTTTTTTTTCTTGGTTTTTTTAGTACAATAGCCTTGATTCCTTAACGCCGAAGTGGCGAAACTGGTAGACGCGGCAGACTCAAAATCTGCAGGAGTTCATTCTCCGTGAGGGTTCGAGTCCCCCCTTCGGCAATTGAAATATAAAATAAAAAAGCTCCCTTAGTTAAGGGAGCTTTTTTTATGGCGAAAACAATTTTTATTCTATTGTATCTAGATTCTAAATTTTTGGATTATTGGTTGTCCATAAAACTTGTAAAATTGAACCTGTAGCTATGATATATGCCACGACTAGAACAATTGTGCCAACATATGGGATATAGTTAATCAACCAAAGAGTTGCTACCCCGATTAGAATTGTAAGCCAGTCAATCCTAATAGTTTTTGTAAATATTTGGTAAATCAAAACTCCAAGTGTTATTCCAGCCAATGCTTGTGTAAAGAAGAAAAATGTTCCAACCCCAAAAAGCATTGTAAATGCTACTTTATATCCAAATGGTGTTAAAAAAAGAATAATTAGCCCTATAGGCAGGGCAACTAATGTAACTGCCCCGATGCCTAGGGAAACCCAAACATTTTTTAAAGAATTATTGACTGCGTCCATTGAGAATTTTTTAAAAATATAAAACAAAACAAATGCCAGAATTAGCGAAGATAGTAGTTTCAAAATCAAAGAACTGATTTTTTCGCTAGTAGATTCTTTTTTTGGTATTGGTTCTGTAAATTTTGTACTATCCAAGATATTTTCTTTTTCAATTTTTGCTCCAGCAATTTTTGAGTAGTTTGCATCAGAGTTGTATTCAAAAGTTTCATTTACAATTGCTGTAGAACCAATTTTAACGGTTTCAGCAGAAATATCTGCACTTTTCACTTGACCATTTAGTACAAAATTTTGACCCAAAAATGAAACTTTACCATCTACTTTCCCGTCTATCGTTAAAGTACTTCCAATTGCATATACATTCCCCATGATATGTGCTTGTTCTGAAAGTTTTATTTCTCCAGAACAGATAAATAAATCGCCATTAATAGAACTATTAATGTTTGAAGCTCCTGTGAAAACAAAGGCATTGCCCGCTATTAAACCAGAGTCTTTATAGCTGTTTGCACATACGAAAGCATCCATTAATATATCAGACTGGTTGATAAATGTTTGCGCAATGACAAACATATTTCTTCCAACAGTAATATTTTCTAGATCAACCATTGTGCCGCTGTAAAAATGATCTTGGTTTATTGCAAGCGAAGATTTTTTTTCTGGTGTTGTAGTTTTGGATGCAAAAACAGATATGGGGGCAGATATTACTAATGACAAAACAACCAGCCACATAAAAAACCGTTTCATATGTATCCTCCTAAAAAAATAAAGTGAAAAAACCTAAACTAAAGATAGTAACTATTATTCCAGCAATGCATACGCCAACAAAAATGAAGAAAAGGGATTTTGCTTTATTCATTCTCATTAAGTATGAAACAAAAGAGCCAGTATACGCACCTGTGCCGGGAAATGGTATGGCAACAAGAAGAATTAACCCAAGCCAACCATATTTTTCTACAACACTTTTCCTAGATTCAATTTTCGTGAGTAATTTATCAAACCATATCCAAAGGAAAAACCCCCTTTTGTATCTCAAAGGCTCTAGATATGGGAATAGAAACACCAGAAGAATTGCAGGTATCATATTACCTAATATTGAGATTAAAAATACACTAAACCACGGTAAGCCCGCACCAACCCCAGTAGGGATGGAAAGTCTCAACTCGCCAACTGGAGTCATCGCTAACATTAATACATTAATTAATTTCATATATAAAAGCATAGAGACGTTTTTATTTCTTTCAATCTTACATAGAATGAAACCATGAAAATAAAAAAAGAAACAAGTATTGGAAATGTTATAGTTGGTGGAGGAAATCCTATTTCAATTCAAAGCATGCTTAGTTGTCATCCTGCTCAAAAACAGATCGTATCTAAACAACTTCGAGAATTAGAAGAAGTTGGGTGTGATATTGTAAGAATCGCTGTTCCAGACAATGAAGCTGTCGAATCTATACCTTATGTTTTGAAATCAACAAATATGCCTGTTGTTGCTGATATACATTTTAATGCAAAGCTAGCATTAGCTAGCATAAAAAGCGGAGTTCATAAATTAAGAATGAATCCTTCAAACATTAAAGATAAGGATGCAATAGGGATGGTTACAAAATTAGCTAAACAATATTCTATACCTATTAGAGTGGGAGTAAACTTAGGATCTATCAAAAATATTCAGTCAGAAGAAGATGCTTTGGAGAAAATGAAACAATTGCTCAAAAGTGAAATTGATATTTTAGAACAAGAGGATTTCACTAAAATTGTATTGTCGGCAAAATGCTCTAAACCAAAACTTAATGAAAGAATTAATAGATGGATTGACAGTAATTATAACTATCCAATTCATATCGGTTTGACCGAGGCTGGCTCATTGCTTCCAGGATCTATTAAAACCGCAATTGCACTAAAACCTTTGCTAGACGATGGTATAGGGAATACAATAAGAGTTTCACTAACTGGAGAATTAGCAAATGAAGTTAATGCTGCAAGATATCTGCTTCAAGCTTCAGATAAAATGAACGGTGTTGTAATAACAAGCTGCCCAACATGCGGAAGATGCAAGTGGGATGTAAAAAAGTATGTTAGCATAGTTGAAAAAGAAACTGCATCTATTCGTTCTTCATGCACAATCGCAATGATGGGGTGCGAGGTTAACGGTCCAGGGGAAGCATCCGAGGCTGACATTGGCATGGCAGGATCTGGGGGAAAAGCAGTTCTTTTCTGTAAAGGGGACATAAAAAGGACCGGGTCAACAGAAGAAATTTTTGAGCTATTAATGGAAGAAATAAAAAAAATCTAATTTTGCGTTTTCTGTGTGTAAACTAATTGCGTTGGATATGCAAAACCTATACCATTATCTTCAAAAGCCTTCATTATATCAATATTGATAGATTGCTGGATATCCATGTATTCATCATAATCTCCAGACTGTATGAAGTAAACTATTGAAAAATTTAGACTAAAATCTCCAAAGCTGTTAAAATGACATCTGCCAAATCTTGTGTTTTTCTTGTTTGTAAAAGTATCTTTAACTAGCTGTGGAATCTTTTCCACTACACTTACAGGCGTTTCGTAAATTATGCCTACCTGGAAAGAGACTCTTCTCTCAACCATTTTTTTATAGTTTTGTACAATATTATTGATAAGTTTTGAGTTTGATATGACAATTTCCTCTCCACTTAAACTTTTCATTCTAGAACTAGCTAGTCCAATTGAAATCAATGTCCCATTTTCTTCACAAACAGACATATAATCTCCTACTTCAAATGGTTTATCTATAATAATTGTGAAATAGCATATGATGTCTTCCACTATTCCTTTTGCAGCCATTGCTACGGCCAAGCCTACAATTCCAATAGATGCAATAAGGGCACTTACGTTAACTCCAAAATAATTTAAAACTACAAGAAAAGACAGTGTCCATATGAATGCTTCCACAATTTGTATAAGACCATTAAAATTTTCGGATGATTTTTGTTCTGAATACTTTGATATTAAAGATTTTGTAATGCTTACTTCAACAATTGAACAGATAGATTTTGTTATAAAAATAACTGTGGTTGCGAAGAATATCCTATTTATCCATATTTCAAAAGAAGTAGGAAAATTTATAAATTGCAGTGAGATATACAACACCAACAGATTCAACATTGGCTGCAATGCTTTGTTAATTATTTCAAATGCTGTATCGTCCCATTTAATGCTGGTTTTTTTCACATGATTTGAAATACGCTTTAATATAATTTTTTGAATAAGTAATTTCGATACAAAAAACCCAAAAATTAAAACAACAAAAAACCATAAATAATTCGCCAGTGTATTCCCAAGAACAGTATTGTCAAAAAAAGGAATGTTAAAAAAATTCATTACTTCCTCCGTAAGCGTTTATTATTACTCTACATTTACTATAATTAAAGCATGAAGAATTCAAAACAGAGTATTATTAAAAACAAATATTTTTGGGTCGCGATTGCTTTTTTGATTGTAGGTGTAATTTTATGGAACTTTACCGACTCGAGTAGACAAGAAAAACCAAGAATTGACAATTCACTAAGTCAAACTCAAGGAAAAAATGAAACTGATGTCAATATTCCATTGAATACAGACGAAAACGAAGAGAATATTTTAATCGAAAAGAAAAACTACAACCCTATTCCAAAAGAGAACCAACAAAAAAAAGCTAAAGAAAGTGGTAGACACGTAACACCAGAAAAGGAAATTGTTATTGATTTGCCTGCTTCATCTGGAGAAGTTAGCAACGAGTTTCCTAGCCATTATAAACTCTTAAAAATTGGAGACATTGATGACGCTATTAGAAATTTAAATGAAGTGAAGTCTGAAATAGAGAAGAAACTAGAACAAACTCCAAATAACGAAGAATTTTTAAAAGAACTTAAATACATTAACAATGAAATTAAAAAACTTACTGTAGAAAGAGAAAAAATAGTCAATGGCGATTTTTGATGTTATTGGTCCCATAATGATAGGACCATCTAGTTCGCATACTGCTGGAGCAAGTAAAATTGGATACATGGCTTCTTTGGTTTATGGAAAACACTTTGATTCTGTTGAGATAAAGCTTTACAATTCATTTGCAAGTACTGGTAGGGGGCATGGAACAGACAGGGCTATTGTTGCTGGGCTTCTTGGAATGAAGATGGATGATGAAAGAATTCCATATGCGTTTGAAATAGCAAAGCAGAAAAATTTAAAATATTACTTTAGAAAAAGCTATAAGCCTGATCATCACCCTAATGAAGTTAGATTTGTTTTTAACAGAGGAACTGAAGACTCTTTTCTTGTAAGAGGGATTTCTATTGGAGCAGGAAAAGCTCAAATTACTCAAGTACAAGAAGACAGGGTTGAATTTGGCGGAGATCACGCTGTGTTACTTTTGAATTATGGAGATGTTCCTGGAATGATAGGGTTTATAGGAGACATCCTAGGGAAATATAAGATAAATGTTGCCTATATGCAAAGCGCAAGGAATGCTTTACAAATGAGTGCCATGGCTATATTGAAGTTAGATGAACTGTGCCCATCCACGGCTGTGGAAGATTTAAAAAATAATCCAGATATGCATCAGGTGATATCAATAAGGAAGCTTAATAATGAGTACTAACATTATTCCTTCACGCATAAGAATACGTAGTACAAGAGATATTAGACACTATTTACATACATATCCATTCAAAGATCTGGTAGATTTTTTTATTGAGTATGAGGCCAAAAACAGAATAATGGAAAAAGAAGATGTTGTTAAAAGAATGGACAAAGCACTTCAAGTAATGAAAGAATCAGTTTTAAAAGGTAAAGAACATAAAAATAGAACACCAAGCGGATTGATAGATGGTGGTAGCAAAAGAGTTAAGCAATATACAGAGAAAGAGCATCCAGATCTTCTTGGTAAAGATTTTGACAACGTCATTGTAAACAGCCTTGCAGTCGGAGAACTTAATGCTTGTATGGGTAGGATTGTTGCAACACCAACTGCTGGAGCTTCTGGAGTTTTACCAGGAGCCTTTTTAACAATATCAGAAAAATTTAATATTTCAGAAGAATGCCAGGTTAATGCCCTATTTGTTGGTGGAGGTATTGGCGAGTTGATTCGGATTAATGCATCTCTTTCTGGTGCTCAGCACGGGTGTCAGGCAGAAATAGGTTCTGCAAGCGCTATAACTGCAGCCACCATTGTTAGCTTGTTCGAACTCTCTCTTGATAAAATTGAAAATGCTGCAGCAATGGCTCTTTCTAATCTTTTGGGGTTAGTTTGTGATCCTGTTGCTGGATTAGTTGAATTTCCTTGTGTAAACAGGAATGTTACTGGTAGTATAAATGCAGTAGCTTGTGCTCAAATGGCATTGGCTGGTATTAAATGCCCAATTCCATTTGATGAAGTTGTAGGTGCTATGAAACAAATTGGAGACGATCTTCCTGCTAGTTTGAAAGAAACTTCAAGAGGAGGTTTAGCGATAACTGCAACAGGTAAAAAGATCAGTAAGGAAATGACAGATGGAGACCCAAGAGATCCCGCATAAAAAAAGAAATAGTTTGCAAAGATTTACTAAGTTTTATGTTTCTTTATTACTCTGTTGCATTATTTTTATCCCAAGTTTAGTGTTTGCTAGTCCATTTCAAACTAAAGAAGAACACTACGTTTACCTTCAGTTGAAAAATCCATACATGACTGTAGATGGAGTAACAATGCTTATAGATGTTGAAAAAAAAGCAACTCCAATATTTATTGATAAATGGGACAGAGTATTTATTCCTATTAGTGGTGTAGTAAAAAATATGGGAGTAAAAATTAAATGGAATGCTGAATGGAAAAAAATATTAATCACAAAAGGATCAACAAACACTTCTGCAGTACTTCAAATTGGCAATCCAAAAGCAGAAATGAATGAGAAAAACATATGGATTGATGAAGAGAAACATGAGATTACTCCAGTAATTATTAATGAGAGAGCATATGTAACCGTGATTTTTATTTCCAAGCTTTTAAAAACAAAAGTAGAATGGTCTCCAAACCATGAATTTGTTACGTTAACCTGGGTAGAACCATGATTGATATGGCCAGTGAGAGACCAAGGGTTTTTCAGCTTGGTGATGGACAATACGGATATTTTATTATTAATGAGGGATTGTTAATATATGCCAACGACAATAAAGATCAAAAATTTAAGGTCCCAGTGAGAATATTGCAAGATATTACCGTTTGTCGTGACTCTACAGATGATTCCATGGCAATTGTTCAATTAGTGTATAATTATGAAGCAGGATTTGAAGTTATTTTACCAAAAGAAGTAGCAAAACAAGCGAGATTGTGGATACTAAGCTATCTGGGAATGATTGATGCAAAGTATAGATCTACAATTGAACCTAAAAAGAAGAAGATACCTATAAAGAAAAAAACCAATGTTTTCTATGGCATACTAATTGTTTTTCTTTTTGTAGGTATTCTTATGGCTGGATTTAAATTTATTGCTAAACCGTTTTTTTTGACTAAGTCTTCAGTTTACTGCGTCGAAGAAAATCCCAAAAAAGCAGAAGAATATTTTCAAAAAGCCATTCAACAGGAAAATGAAGGAAATTTAAGTTCTGCAATTACTTATTACAGCGTTGCAGTCCAGTATAATCCTAAAAGCAAAGAGATGGACGATTGCAGAGAAGAAGCAATAGAAAAAAGGATCGATAATAGTCTTAGGTCTGGGAATTACGAGAAAGCCTACGAGTATGTTGTTATGCTTTCTGATGATAACGAATCTAAAGAGCACTACAAAAATAGGTTAAAGTCTGTATCATCTAGTTTTTCTGTAGGATTTCAAGATATTGCTTCCATAACTAGTCTCTTCTTTAAAACACTAGTTGTGAATGACTTAAAAGTAAAAGAAAAATTTGAAGACCAACTCATTGTTTTCAAAAAGAAGGTTGAGTTTTCTCTAAGATAGGCTACTTATAATCTATTCGTAATTGATAAAGTTTTAACAGAGAAAGAAATATTTCTTTTGGTGTTTCCATTTCTTCTTTTGAAAACCATTTTTCTTCGAAATTACTATTCTTTTTGTCAAGCCTTAACAACAATGAATAATCTGGAGAATACAAAGGAAAAACTCTCTCATTCCCATCATCATTAAGTTTACCATGTTCAAGAAGGAATGAATATGCAGCAACTTGATAATGGTAGTCAACAGAAAAACGGTTTGATGTTTTTATGTCAATCACACAAAGTTTGTTGTCTACTTTAGCAACTATATCAATGGTTCCGCCAAATCCAAGGAGTCCATCTACGAGAGAAACTTCTGTGCCTAAAAACTCTATGTCTTTTTCACAAAGCCATTCTTGAAATGCATCAAATGATCTTTTTGCAGGAACGTACAATGGATGATAGGAAAAATCTTCTTCTTTGTTATTTATATAGTTTTCAACCATTTTATGAGCTAGAGTACCAGTTTCTGCTGCATTATTCCTTACAGTTTCAAAATGATAGCCTTTTAATCCTAGAGCATTTGCCCATCCAACTAAGTATGGTTTATCTAATTGAGATATTACAGTTGTTACAGATGGTAAAGATTCTTTTATTCCGTTTAGGTAAGTATGTCTCATTTTTACTTCAAACTTATATATATTGGAGATTGGGAATTATTTAAAAACACTAGTATTGGAGCTAAATCATTTTCTGCGAGAACTGCAACATCGAATTCAATAACTTGGCCTTCTCTCATAACAGTTTCCATAGTGGAGTTTAAATCTTTAATAATGTTTTCCTTGTGCAGTTCGTTATCGTCTGGTAGTAAAAATGATATAGCGGAGGTGTCTATGGGGTAGTTGTCTGTTGATTCTAGAGAAATTAGTTTTACTTTTACTTTAGCTATTGTATATTGTTGAGTTTCTCCAGGTATTTGATTTAGTGGATCATCAAGTGCTACAAGCTCATTGGCTTTTAAGCCAGAAAAAGAATCCATAACCACAATGGAAATGCTAACATTTCCAATAAACGGATCATTGTATTCTGTTGTATACCATTCATTCTTAACGCCAGGAAGAATTTCAGAGAAACCAATATTTTCTGTTGGGATAAGAGATTGGTCGATCGGCATGGAAAATGTAATAATCTCATTCTTTGGATCATATGCTACGTTTTTCATATTGCAAAAATCTTTAAAAAATGACAGCGGAAGCATTGTTCTACCATCAATTTCTTGTACTGGCACCTCTAGTTCAACTGGTACATCGTTTATGTAGATTATTGGAGAGTCTACTTTAAAAGAAAAAGAAACATCCTTTATACTTGAGGTTTCTTCTATCTTTTGTGGAGGGTCTTGCTCTATTTTCTTCTGGAAAAACATTTCAGAAAAAGAACATGACATTAAAGAAGTTGATGCTACTAAAAGAACAATTAAAATGCAAAGCTTTTTCATTAGAAACTCCTTAAAAACGAGTCATTTCTTCAAACACTTTCATAATAAAATGATCTGTCATGCCTGATATGAACTCAATAATTGCTACTGAATAGTCGGTATCTAATTTGTAGATACATTTGGACACGGAATTCAAGTCCATACTAGAGTATGAAATATCTGAGTATTGAGTTAGCCACCCACTAAAGTATTCTGCTAGAATAGGGGAGGAAGATGATTTTTTCCACTGTGGAAGATTTGAAACAATCTCTTCTTTACTACTTAATAGATATTCAAAAATGGATGTAATCATTAATCTAGCATAATTTTTAAAAACTTTTAAGCGAGGATGCTCATATATTGTTGTTTTACTGAAAGACCTTAGATTCTTTAATAGTTGAAAGTAAGGACGTGAAAACCCCAACCCTTTTTCTGGCGAACTATTAGAGCATAAGTCCATAATAAGTTCGTGAATTAAGACAGTGTTGCTTATTCTATTTCTAGATTTTGCTTTAATCGTTGCTTCTTCGTAAATTTCTTGCAGTGAATTGATCTGAGAAGAGCTTAATATTCCTAAAGCAATTGCATCTTCAATATCTCTACCAATGTAGGAGATTTTGTCAGATATTCTTACAACACAACCTTCCCAGGTATAAGGAATTGTTTTTCCTGGTGTTTCTATATTTTGTAACTCAATGAATTCTTTCCTTGGTACAAGACATTTATCATTTACTTCACCACAATGGCATATTATTCCATCTCGAACAGCATATGTGAGATCTAGAGTAGTTTTTTGCCCCTTTGGGTCAGAAAGTGTTTCAAAAAAATCAACAAATCTGAGGCCATTTTTCTCATGCCAAAAAGTAAAATGGTTACAATTCTTCGAAGACAAATCTTTTAGAATTTCTTCTCCTGCGTGCCCAAATGGTGAGTGGCCAATATCGTGCCCAAGAGAGATTGCCCTTGCAAGTTCTGTATTTAGTCCGATATGCTTACATATTATATTACTTATTGCTTCAACATGTTGAACATGTTCAATTCTCGTGCATATATGGTCGTTGTCTGTGGCATAAAACACCTGTGTTTTATTTTTTAGTCTTCTATATCCTCTGCAATGAATAATTCTTGTATAATCTCTATAAAATGGAGACCTTATGTCATTTTTCTGCACATATAAAGGGTGTATTCTAGATATAGAATTACTCCAATACTGATTTTCTTCATTCATTGCAACAATGCTGAATTGTTTTTCCATGCATAAATTTTACTTGAAATCTTGAAGAATTACAGTAAAACTTGTAACAAATATCCTCAAGAAGTATAATAATGATATGGCAAGGAGGACAAAATGCTTGTTTTTAAAAAACTATTATCGAGTTTCTTAGTGTTTGTTCTTATGTCTGTCATTTTATCATTACAAGGATTTGTGGTTTTACCTTTTTCAAATGTTAATATGATATATCATCTTGAAAAGGATTCGTCAGTGAAAATTTTTACTGATTCACAGGGCAATAATTATTCTATATGCACAATTGTTGTAGAGAGTCCCTTAGAAAATAAACCTAATAGTGAAATTTATATTGCGAAGTATTCCAAGGATTTTTCTAAAGAGATTTTCCAAAAAAATATAGGTGGATCAGGCAATGAATATCTTATTGATTCTACAATTTTAAATGGGAAAATATTCATTTGTGGAAGTACAAGATCTCCAGATTTTCCAACTACAAAGGATTCTTTGTTTTCTACATTGAGCGGTCTAGATGACGGGTTTTTTTTGATATTAAACCTAGAAGGTGAAATACTTTATAGTTCTTTATTTGGTGGAGCTCTCATGGACATGTGTACTTCAATAAGTCCAACGGAAAAAGGAATAATCAATATAGCAGGGACAACTTGGTCTAACGATCTACCAGTTACTGAAAATGCTTTTCAAAAAAGATTATATGGAATTACTGATGCTTTTTGTTTTCAATACAATATGAATGAAAACAGGCTAGATTATTCAACATACATCGGTGGTTCTAAAGAAGAATTTTCTGGAGATTTATGCATTGTTGGCGATAGAGCTATTTTTTATGGGAGAACATCTTCCTACGATTTACCAGTTACTGAGAATGCTTATAATAAATCTTTTAACGGTGGTAAGTGGGATTTGTTTATTGTCGTACTCAACAAAGATGGTCTTCCTGAGTACTCTTCATATTTTGGTGGCAGCCGAAACGATTTTGCGAAAGCTATGGCATATTCAAAAAATGGAAGATTGTATCTAACAGGGAGAACTTATTCGAGTAATTTTCCTATAACTCCAAATGCATTTCAATTGTCATTAAAAGGGCTTACAGACGGGTTTATAGTTGTATTTGATTGTAACAAAAAAACTTTTGAATATTCTAGTTTTTTCGGTGGTGAAAAAACTGAGTTCCCCGAACAGATAATATGTATTGACGATAAACCAATAATTGTTGGAAGAACTTTTTCAAATGCTGGATTTCCAACAACTGAAAATGCTATAAATAAGGATTTTCAAGGTGGCTGGTCTGACGGGTTCATATTAAAATTAAATATAGAAAATTGTAAACTTGACTACTCAAGCTTTGTTGGTGGGAATGATAGAGATTCTGTAGATGATATTTATTGGAATTCTAAAGAAAGAAATTTATATATTTCTGGTAGAACTATGTCTTCCTCAATTTCAGTAAACCCGATTGAGCATCTCATAACTAATGATTCTTATGGGTCATGGGATGGATTTTTTATGAAATATCTACTACCTGTAGATTAACGCAATTTAATACATTTTGTAACTTCTTTTTCCTTTTCCATGTACAATAATCACTAGAAAAGACAAAAGAGGTTTGGTATATGCATAAGAAACACATTATTGTATGGATTGTATCCTTTGTGCTGGTTTTATCTACTTTTGGAAGATTGCAAAATGCTGATGCAAATACTAATCAAGTTGTATCTTCTTGGATCCAGAGTATGCAGCATTGGTATAGTGTTGGATATGATTATGAAGAAAAAAAGTTAGACGAGAATAGAATTTTTCCGTGGCAAAAATACAAATCCATTCCGTGGGGCAACGACATATTCCAAATGACGGATACTCTTTCTGGAGAAACAACAAAGCCTGTAATGTATACAGAATTTTATTTAAATCTATATCCAGAAAGTGGCAAAACCATAGGTAGTGGAAAATATTACGTTGTTTTAGATGATCACAATAACATCTGGTTGGATCCAGATGGTAAATTTCAAAACTGCATATACAACCCACAAAATGATCCTAACAACCCTTCATTTGTTGAAGGAAGTTGCAATAATGCTAATATTCTAGATGGAAGAATTAGATATTCTGTGGATACAGACGCCGGGAATAATACTTTAGGACCATATCCAATAGCAAATATCATAAATAGCGAAAACAATATCATTCAAATTGAAGAAAGAGAATTTCTTGTTTCTCTACTAGATAGGATCGACTACCAAATTGGTTCCTTGGTTTTAAAAAAAGACTGGGATTTTGAATTAAGCTTAATTCGGTTTAACCAAAATGAAAAGCACACAGAAAATGTTGAAATAGACAGCAAGTACAACCCATTTGAAACAATATATAGAATAGTTAATCCATTAGCTAATGAAGTTCAATTTGGAGATACGAGGCTATCCCCTGTTTTTTTCCAAGATCAAAAAATTCAGTATGAGGTTTTATCAATTGTACAATTTGGAGACCTTGATGTTGGTAAAGATTTAATTCCATTTACGATTAATGAAATGCATTCAGATCAAGTCATAGTTGATGGAAAGTATTCTGTTGGCAAAAAATATGAATATGAACTTTTTAAAGAATTTATTTACGATGTATCAGATTCTTCAAAAGAGAAAGTTTTAGAAAATAGTGTCAGACTTTTACCGGTAGATATTAAAATTGACAAAAATGATTATTCTCTCATCAATTGGGGCATACACACAAACGATGCATTCTGTTTATTTGAAATCCCTTCTACCGGAGAGAGAAACGATATTGGGTTTGAAACAAATATTATTACTTCTACCAAAGATTATTTTTCTATACGGTTGGTTTCACCAAATTCAGATGTTCCAAATTCATTTGTTTCACTATCTCAGGGTGTTCTTGTAAGTGGTGATTCATATATATTTTCGCAATTTGTTAATCAAGTTAAACCAGAATACGCTGGGTATCTTGGAATTGAATGGTTCTATGACAATGGTATAAATAATAAGCTCGCTCTTGAAAATTCTAAAATTAAAGCCTACGATTTGTTTGATAATTTCAAAGAAAATGGATTTTCTGAGGAAATTCTTGGAATGTCAGATAGAACATCTGACATAGATTTCAAAACTTCATTATTCCCGATTGAGAACACAATACTGTTTCATGATACTAGTGGAAATGGATTTGGAGTTGGAGATCCAATATATAGAGATACTGATGAAAACGACATAGTTTCTCAGGGAGACGAAAGAATAATTGATGTAAAAGTTCTTAATGGTTTGAATGAAATAGAATACATTGCTGGCTCGATTGTTACAACAGGCGACGCTGACTATGGATTTATTCTTGATTCAATTGGCAGCGACTATCTTTGGACAGATCGTTTTAGCAATGATGAAAGCAACAACTTAAATGGGACCATAGATGTTGGAGAACCTATATATAAGAAACAATCCATTGTGCAAAGAATGTTTTTTGTGCAGGCTCAAGACACAAGAATCACTCCAGTAAGTATTTTTGGGAAAATTTATCTAGAAGGTACAATCGTTGAAACAACATCGTACTTTTACAGATTTTCTCATTTTTATGGACTATCAATGTGGAGAAATGGAAATTTCAGGTACTTAGATTTGCCAGTACAACCAGGCAAACAAGATATCCGCACTGAATTGTCAAATACACTAAAAGTAGAGCAAACTACAGAAATAAAAGTAGATCTTTTACCAGGAAAAGAAAAACGAACAACTTATGTATTTATTGAAGAACCTTCTTTGATTTCTTCTAGATATCCAATGCCAATGATTAAGCAAAGAATTAACAAAGATCAAAAAACTATCAAAGAGGCTTACACAATTACTCCATATACAAGTAGTTTTACAAAAAAAGGGTGGGAATATCCGCTTTCCTTACTTGTTTTTGTAGACTCTCAAGGTGTTGACTATAAAAGGTTTGATTTCATTGATCATGTTTATAACTCATACTTTTATGAGTCCAAAATAGATAATCGCCAAAAAAGGTTCGAAAGTCTTTTGCCAGACAATTTTTCTACAGACTATTATACACAATTATCATTTAATGTTTTCCCAGAAGATGCAAGTATTGTGCCGTCAAAAAAATGTGTGTCTACATTTGATTTAAGATTTCCAAATCTTTGGGCTCATTTGAACGATGCTGACAATCCACTAGACGTTAACGATCCATATCCAATTATTTCATCTAGGAATAATGAGCAAATTATTGGAAATTACAACGCTACAGGCGCTGGAATAGATTATTTTTTTACAGCTTATGCTACTTCAAATACTAGAATTGATAGATACATTGTACAGGTAAATAGAGACAGAAGTTATTGTTTTTGGTTTTGGCAAGACGTGGAGCCAAAAGGAATTTTGAATTTTGCAGATAAATTGTCTCCAACTCCGATGTTTATATATGAAGAGCCATCTTTCTTTAATGCAGATTGTTCTGAAGGATTTAACTTATATCCATCAGATGATATTGATTTTAACAGAATAACTTTTAACGATGAAATTGGTATCTTCGATGGAGGAATGCATGAGCTGGAAATAAATGGAGTACAGTTCATTATTAAAAATGCTAGAGTGGAGAAATTTGGTGTTGACATATTGTTTGAAACCTATGGGGATTTGAATCAAGGAGATCCAGGTGGAGACTATCCAATAGCTCTTTTGCCAATATTTGGTGGAGATGAATTTAAACTTAGGACATACGCAAAAAATGCTTTGTATGATTATAACAATTCTTTGGACCATCCACCTGTGTTTAAGCAAATTGAATCTGGACAGATTCAATATCTTGGGTGGAAAACTCTTAAGTCGCCTGTAGTGGAGGATGTGAACTTTACGAATCTAGCAATTGTTGATCATGGTTTGCAATATTCAAGTGTAGACTACACTGCTGGTGATCATCCTTTGTATCCGATGGATGATCCGGTTATTGTTTCTCCTTATAATCCTTTGGTTCAAAACTGGAACCTTGATTTTATTGCATATCCAGCTGGACAAACACATATTGGTAGAACCAGATACATGAGAAAATACAGGAGAGGATCAGGAGCATTTGGCTTTAGTTCAACCCCAACAATATCAAAAGCTATTTACGAAGATAGTCCATTTCGAAAATTGGGGACAGAGCAATATCCAATGACCGATTATGATATTATTTTCACGTTACAAAATAAAGCTGGAGAATTTATCGCTTTTGGTGAAGACATGCCTTCGAATAGAAGGATTGATAAAATTATTGTAGAAGGACCATTTAAATGCCCTCAAGTTCTTGATAGAGATGACGGGAGCGTAATCCCAAGTAGTCGTATTCCATTATTATTTAATGAAACTGGAAAATTGGTGATAGATAGATCTATAGCAAAGTGGTATCAATCTAGTGGTAAAAATTGGTCTGGTTCAATAGGGTTTGGTGCCAATGAAATAGTTTTTGAAGAAGAAGATTGGAATCCACTATTAGTAAGAACTGGGATACTAGATTATAGAGGAATACCAGCTGTTATAAACATACCAGAGCTTACTCTTCTTAGAAGTGGGAATCTACATGTAAAAATTATATTAGCAGATGGCACAGAAATTGAACTTGGTGATTGTTGTAGCGAAAAACCTGTCGTTGGAATACCGGTTCATGGACTTGATTTTGAAAATGTTCCAGATAGTTTAGAGGTTTTCTCGGATCATGTTTTGAAACCAACACTTTATGAAGATGAACCTTATCAAGAATCAAAATATTGCAATAATGCTTATGTTATACTGTGGCAAGATCGTGGAATCAGATATTATACTTCAATGGCGTTAGATCCATACGAAATTGGTGCAGGAGATGGTCGAATCAATTTCGGTGGAAACGCTTGGTTAGATTTAAATGAAGATGAAAAAGTTTCGTTTGCAGATTGGGAAACAGAGATTATTGGTACTTATTATTTAGATACAAACACGTGGTCTGGTGGAGTATTTGATGGAAGAACATATAATGTTAATAATGGTGTGTATCCTCTAGAATTAACAGAGGCTACTGGGACTCAGATAACACAGTATGGTACAGACTTTTGCAGTAGAGTGGGAGATAGATTTTCTAGAAGAATGGATCATGTAATTTCAACCGAAGAAGTAACCCCAATATATTTGAGCGCATACAAATTTTACGATGATAATGGAGATAGAGCTTTTACACCAAAATACCATTGGCGATCTCATGAAGTTTATCTAGCTGGTGAAAAAAATATAAAGATTAAAGCTCATGAAGATTTAATTGTTGGGACTTATCCGTCTCCATTAACTGCTGGCTGTATATCAGAATTAGTGGATCCAGGAAACCCGTTATCATTTGTTGTCCAGGATTCTACTGGAATGTACTTAGATTTCACTTTTGGCGTAATGGATCCAAACGGAAGATCAAACGTTGATGAAAATGATGTATGGCAGCACTTGTTTGTTGATACCCCCAAAGAACCATTACCTCAGTACTATTGGACTCGTACTGACTTACACAATATGGATTTAAAAGATGATTGTAATGTAAAGATGTACTCAAAACCAAACAATCGGTTTTCTCCAATTGGAATTGATTTTGATGAAAGTAGAGTTGGAAAATACAAGTTTAAAAACTTTTTAGCAAATGATGAAGGAGCCTTTGAAGTAGTTGTTTATAGCCCAGACCATCTACATATGGGAAGAACTTTTGTTAAAGTAGCTTCTCCATCCATTGAGTATAACATTATGCCATTATTTATGGATAGAAAAGGTCAGGTTCGAGGAGCTATTGAGATTGGCGATCCTGATTTTCTTATGACTGCTGGAACAAACAAGATTTATTTGCTTGGGGTTCAAGCCTTTAATGCACAAGGAAAATTAATTAAAGGCGTAAACAGAGGAAATCCATTCAGATCAGAAGATGCTGGAGAAACCCTTGTTCATTCAGGAAGAATGACTCCTTACACAACAAAGCCTGCAAGTTTTGATTTATCAGAAAATTTTGATTATGTTCCAGATGGGTATTTTTTGCATATGAGCATAATGGATGATTTAGGAAAAATAGAAATTAACCCATCAAATACTTTTCAAATGGCTGGCTTCCACAACGAATATGATGTAGATGCTGAAGAAGTATTCTATAATACTACAAACACAATGTACGATAGTGGGTTATTTTCAAAATCCGGTAGAATTCTTCCAAATCCAACAATGATAGAAAATGATGGTTGGGGTTATGGTTGTATTTACAACTATGCTCATGATGGGGTTTATATGTTTACAGATTTTGATAAAGACGGGATGTTAACCAAAGAAGACTCATTTGACATTGATAAAAATGGTGAAGTGTATTTCTTTGTTTATGCGGAAGATGTATGTGATATTGGAGTGTTGGTGAATTGCAATGATTATTCTGACTCTCTAATTTTTAATGATGTAGTTGGAAAACCTCCTACTTTTTCTGATGACCCAACGTCAATCTTGGGTAGATTTAGGAAAACATGGGATTCAGCGAATGGTTATTCTCTTGCAGACGGAATTTTTAAACTTGATTGGGATGCACTACCAGACAGAAATATTGCCATAGGGCCTCCAAAAGTTGCTATTAGAGATTCCGAAACGCAATTGCCGCTAAGACGTGATTTGCTTTGCCCAGGGAATTACGATTTGGTATATGGCATGACAAATGCATTTTATATATATATTACTCCTGCAGATAGCCGAGATATGGCAATAGAAGGTGGGTGGGTACATCTACAAGGCAATCAACATGAGTCCTCAATTTATGGTGGCGTGGAATCTGTTGATCGATTCAACAGAAGAGCCTCAATTTCTTTTACTCCTACTGGTATTGGCGAAGATACTGCTTCTTTGCTTTATTCATCAGATAATTATTTAGTGAAAAACTATCCAGAAACATTTAATTTTCCAATAAAATATGTTGTTGATTTGAAAACACATTTTGATGTACTTAAAGCTATTGAAATTAAATTACCTGTTGAAAATTATCTAATTCAGGATCATGATAACGATATAAAAATAATACTTCTTGAAAAAGGAACAAAAGCTCCAATTGAAGGAGTTACTGTCTCCATGTCTGGTGAAGGATTTTCTATGACTAAGGTCTCAAATGAAAAAGGCGAGATTGTTTTCCACGTTAAACCACCTGAGCAAAAAAGAGAAGTAAGGATCTATGCTTTAAAAGAAAAGTATTTTGAAGCAGAAACATTTATTCCGGTGGTAAAACCATGAAAATTTTAAAAATTATTGCTTCAACTATTGTTATACTGCTAATGTCTAGTAGCTTGCTTGTTGGTATTAGTGCTTTTGCAAGTAACGATTTATGTAGCGAAAACAATAGACCAGCCGTGTTTGAAACATTAAGCTATAGATCTATTACCATGGGTCATCCAAATTTTTCCAACGTAATGCTCCCAGAAGTGTTTATTCCGGGATATTCTATTAGTGAGTATCAAAAAACAGTCGAAATTGCTGAAACAATTAATTTTGATGTTTTAAATCCAGAAGCTGTAAATGCAACGATTGCTGAAGAAGACGATAAAGATCCCGAAGAAGAAGAGAATACGTTTTTCTTCCATGGGTTTAAAGGGAATAATCAACATTCTGGATATGTAGATTTAGAAACAAGCAACAAGATATCTATGCTATGGCGATATTTTTTTTATGGAGATTATATAACAAATATCCAAGTATACGGAGATCAGATATTTTTTGCAGACCATAGTGGGTATGTTCATTCAATAAATGCTAAAGATGCATCTACAAATTGGAAGTATCCGCTTGAAGAGAAAAGATATGTAGCTGGAATTGATATAAGTTTAGAAAGAATGTACATAACATTTGGTCCAATTTTTTCTAGAAGAGGAATAGAAGACGATTCGTCACTAATCTACGCTGTTGACCTTAAAACTGGAAAAGAAGTTTGGCACAAGAGAATTGAACAAGAGCTTATGGTAAGCCCACCTCTTGTAGATGGTGATTTGGTGTACGTTGCATCAGGTAGAATGAATAGCACATTCACAAAAACTGCTGGCGGTAAAATATCTTGTTTTGATACTAAAGGCGATGTGATACAAACATTTGAAATTGAAGAGTTTTCTTTTTATGGTGGATATATTACAAAAAGTGGTGATGTAATCATGGCAGCTGCATATAAATATGACAGAGCCTCAAGAACATTTATTCCTCCGCAACTTTACGCTTTTAACACAATAAAAGATAGACAAGTTTGGTATTTAAAACCGCTTGAAGAGTATGGATTTCTTGGTACTCCAAGCATAAAAGATGGTTATATTTATGTTACAGAAAATCCTATGAGAATGGGAAGAAGGGGAGGAGGAACACCAAAGGAAAGTTGGTTGCAAAAGGTAAATATTGAAACTGGGAAACTTGAGCAAAGCATGGTTTTTAAAGATGAAAATTTTGGTAATTTTGCTCCCTCTTTAGCAAAAGATGCAATTTATTTAGCATCTTTCACTGGGCGTATTTATTGCATAAACTACGATTTAGAAAGATTGTGGTGGCACGAAAAGTACGATAGATTTTCATACTTTACAGAACTTTTAGCTTCGAAGAATTACCTATACACAATACTATACGAAGGCGATTTCATTTGTTTGAGTAAAGCAGATGGAAAAATTGATTATAGATATGCTACTGGTAATTATGGTAGAATGCCTGTTGTTACAGGAGAAGAAGTATATGTTTCTGGAAATGCCTTATATTGTTTTTCAGAGAATGCTGAACCAATTTTGTATACTGAGCCCTCAACAATTTATATCCAAGATGTAAATCAAGGAGAAATTGTTCAAAGAAGTTTTAGAGTTGTTTGGACTGGTACAGACAAAATGAATGGAAATGTTTTTGGAACAGAATCATGGGTAAAAATTACTCCAAAAACAATTACACAAAATATACAAAGCTGTTTTGTTACAATTGACACTGGGGGATTACCAAAAGGGAAAAATACAGCTAAAATTTTAGTTGAAACAAATAAAGGCAATAAAACAATTGAACTTGAAATTACGATATTAGTTACAGAACCATTAACATTATATGTTAATATTCCAGATGAGGGAGTAATCACGAACGATGCAGAGTTTGTATTAGAAGGAGAAACTGATCCTTTTGCGAAAGTGCTTATTAATGGTTACATTGTCTATGCATATCAAAGCGGATACTTCTACGACAGAATACGCTTAGTAGAAGGAGAAAATCCTGTAAATATACTCGTAACAGCAAAAGACGGTAGAGAAATAGACTTCCAAGGGATGATTACAAAAGACACTATCCCCCCACAATTAATTGTTGATTTGCCTAGAGTTTTAGAAACAGATTCAAAAACTGTTGTGATAACAGGAAAAATTGAACTAGGAGCTACTTTAAAAATTGGTACAAAAGAAGTTACATTTAGAGAAGACGGGTCTTTCACGTATGAATATACAATGAAAAAAGAAGAAGAAATAGTTAGAATTAGAGCAAAAGATGAAGCTGAGAATACTACTCAAGTAAAAATAAAGTTAATCTATACTGAATAAAAACACAGCATGACAAAAGGAGAGATGTTTGAGCATCTCTCCTTTTTTTTACAAAACCTTAATGAATCCTTAACAATTCCTTAATTATTTCATGTTAAACATTCTGTAATTCAAAATTTAATTACGGAGGTTTATGTGAAAAAAGTATTTAAAAAACAACAGATTAAAGAGTTGG
Organism: Caldisericia bacterium; assembly: GCA_023146045.1. Taxonomy (GTDB): domain Bacteria; phylum Caldisericota; class Caldisericia; order UBA6126; family UBA6126; genus JAGLCW01. Next base: position 9,235 of record JAGLCW010000142.1, on the reverse strand, counting down.
TAGTTGCTTTTGTCGTTTTAGGTGTTTTAGGACTTAGTTTAATCGGATGTGTAAACAATAAAGAAATAATAGATGAAGGAAACCACGATCTTCAGAAGAATTTATCTGGAGTTATTAGAGAAGCAGGCTCAACAAGTGTTTTGCCATTAGCTGAAAAATTTGCATTGGCTTTCATGAGTCAAAACAGAGATGTTGAAGTAGCTTATTCTGGTGGTGGGTCTAGTGCTGGTGTGGAACAATGTGCTATTGGTACGATTGACATTGGTGCCGCATCTAGAGAAATAAAAATTACAGAAAAAGATATGCTGTCTTACCCAATCGCAAGAGACGGAGTTGCAATTGTAGTTAATTCTAAAAACCCAATTACAGATTTAACAATTAAAGATGTAGCAAATATATACGCTGGCAATATTACAAATTGGAATGAATTGGGTGGGAATGATCAAGAAATTACAATTTACAGCAGAGAAGAAGGGTCTGGAACGAGAGACTGTTTTGATTCAAAAGTTTTAAAACCACAAAATTTAGAAAATTCTGATACTTCTTTAATGAAAAAATCAAACGGAGAAATGCAAATTGGAATTCAAGAAGATGCCAGCGGAATAGGATACGTATCACTAGGATATATTAGTGGGCTAAAAGCACTTTCAATAAATGGAAAGCAATGTAGTGTGGGCTCATGTATGGATGGAACTTACCCCTTGGTTAGACGTTTATATTTCATTACAAAAGAAGCTCCAAATACTTTAATGAAAGCTTTTATCGATTTTTGCAGAAGTAGTGAAGGACAAGAAATTGCCGAAAACAATGGGTATGTACCTTTAGTGAAATAATGTCAAAAAAGAATATTGAAATAACAGTAAGATGTTTATTGTTCTTGTGTTCTATTATTTCGCTAATGATATTGGTAGGAATTGGGTACTTTTTGTTTAAAAATGGATTCTCTGCATTCATTGAAAATGGATTAGGGAATTTTATTTTTGGTAAAACGTGGAACATAAGCAAAAATGTTTACGGAGTTTATCCGCTTATCTTAGGTTCTCTTTTCGTTACCACCGGGAGCATTATTGTTTCTGCACCAATAGGTATTTCGGTAGCAATATTTATGACAGATATTGCTACATCAGATATCAAAAAAATTATTGGTCCATGTATTGAATTAATGGCTGGGATACCATCAATTGTTTTTGGATTGGTAGGAATGATTTTTCTTGTACCGCTAATTAGAGAAAATTTTTCTCCTCCAGGTTATAGTTTAATTGCAGCAATCATAGTTCTTATAGTTATGACCATGCCGACAATAATTACATTAAGTGAAGATTCATTAAGGTCTGTCCCAAGACAGTACAAGGAAGCATCTTACGCTCTTGGGGCAACCAAGTGGCAAACTGTGTGGAATGTAACACTGCCAGCTGCAAAATCTGGGATCATTGGGGCAGTAATTCTAGGTATGGGAAGGGCGATAGGGGAAGCTATGGCAGTATACATGGTTATTGGGAATGCTTTCAAAATACCAAATAGCTTGTTTGACCCATCAAGAACTTTAACAAGCAATATTGTAGGACAAATCGAAGAAGCAGCATTAAATAGTCAACATATGCATGCGCTGTTTGCATGCGGGATAATTTTGCTAATTTTTGTATTCTTATTCAACGGTATTAGTTTTAAAATGCGTAAGGTGGTCTAATATATGATTAAACCACAAATAGCACAAAAAATATCATCAGTATTGTTGTGGACTATCACCCTATTGGTTGTTTCGTCAATGTTGTTTATCATTGTGTACACTGTATTACATGGGTGGAGATCATTAAATATGCATTTTGTATTTGGTAGCACAATTACTGGTGGATTAATGGCTCCAATTCTTGGAACGCTATATTTAATATTGCTTACTTTACTGTTTATTTTCCCGCTAGGAGTTGGCACGGCTATATATTTGTCAGAGTATGCTCCAGAAAATAAATTCACAAAGTTTACTAAGTTTGCATTAAAAAGTTTAGCAGGTATACCATCAATAATTTATGGTTTGTTTGGAGTTGCCTTTTTTGTAGTTTTCATTGGACACACTTGTATTCTTGCTGGTGCACTAACTATGGCTTGTTTGTCATTGCCATACATGGTTACCTCTGCGGAAGAAGCTCTAATAGGCGTACCAAAAACTTGGCGAGAGGCATCTTACGCTCTTGGAGCAACCAAGTGGGAAACAACTTGGAAAATTGTTATTCCTGCAGCATTACCAGGGATTATGACCGGTGTTATACTTTGTGCAGGAAGAGTAGTTGCAGAAACTGCACCATTGCTAGCAACTGTTGGATTTAGTCCCTTTAATCCCGTATCTCCGCTTGATGGAGCAAGGACATTGGCACTTGAGTTGTTTTATTTAGCGACAGAAGCTCCATCAACGGGTGGAATAACCAGGCAAGATTTGATTACACAAGCTATGGGTGTTGCTATAATATTATTCATAATCATTATCCTCATGAATATGTCTGTCAGATGGATCGGGAAAAAATATTCAAACGAACAGTACAAAATTGGAAGGTAGAAATGAAAGATAAACTTTATTCAAAAGATCTAAGTCTGTGGTATGGAAAAAAACAAGCACTAAAAAATGTAGATTTCTCTTTTAAAGATAAAAGCATTACTGCTTTTATTGGACCATCTGGATGTGGAAAATCTACTTATCTTAGATGCTTTAACAGAATGAATGATTTGATAGCTACAGTTAACATAGAAGGAGAAGTAGTATATAACGGAATTGATATTAATGGTAAAGATGCTGATCCAGTAGAAATTAGAAAAAAAATTGGAATGGTGTTTCAACAACCAAATCCATTACCAAAAAGCATTTATGAAAATGTTGCTTATGGACCAAAAATTGCAGGTATAAAAAAGAAAAAAACTCTTAATGATATTGTTGAAAAAAGTCTTAGAAAAGCTGCCATATGGAATGAAGTAAAAGATGAATTGAAAAAGTCAGCATTAGCACTTTCTGGTGGACAACAACAAAGGATATGTCTTGCAAGAACACTAGCTATTGAACCAGAAATAATACTTATGGATGAACCATGTTCTGCACTAGATCCTATTGCTACAGCAAAAATTGAACAAACAATGCTAGATCTAAAAAAAGACTATACAATAGTTATTGTTACCCATAACATTCAACAAGCTGCACGTATTTCTGATCAAACTGCATTTATGCTTCTTGGGGAGCTTGTTGAGCATGGAACAACGAAAGAAATGTTTGAAAAACCAATTAACACTGAAACATCAGACTATATTAATGGAAGGTACGGGTAAATTTCTATTGACAAAAAGTTAGACTTGACTAACATATAGGAATATCATGTTGTCAAGGAGTTTTTTTGAATACAGAATTATCCGCTAGTCTTGAAGATTATTTAGAAGCAATCGCGATTCTTTCTCAAGAGAATGAACTAGTAAGATGCTCTAATATTGGGGTACATCTAAAAGTAAAAAAATCTTCAGTTACTAATGCATTGCGACATTTATACAAGATGAATCTAATAAACTATACCCCATATAAGCCAATAAAACTAACACAAACAGGTAAACAGATTGCAGTTGAGATTCTAAAGAAGCATGTAACCATTAGAGAGTTTTTTGTCAATGTTTTAGGAATTGGTGATGCTAAAGCTGACGAAGCGGCATGTAAGATTGAACACGCAATAGGAAAAGAAATAACAGATAAACTAGTTGAGTTTGTAAGAGACTACAAAGGTGAACAAAATGAGGCATAGTAAAAGGACTCATTGCAGATGTAGGGGGCATAAGAGATGTTTAAGCCTTTCTGATGCACCTTGCAAAAAAAATATGAGAGTTTGCAGCGTAGACGGAAATGAAAACTACGTGAGAAGATTGTTTTGTATGGGAATAATTAAAGGTCAAGATATTTCAGTTATTAGAAAAAGCGGAGAAAAGGAAGCAGTAATAATTGAGTCAAACGGTAGTAAATTTGCAATTGATTATAATCTTTGTGAAAACATTGAAGTTGAAGAAGAAACTGCTGACAATGATTCAGAAAAATAGTTGAGGTACTCATGAAAGCATCTTATACAATAGCTTTGGCTGGAAACCCAAATTGTGGGAAAACTACATTGTTTAATGCCTTAACTGGTTCAAATCAGCATGTTGGGAATTATCCTGGAGTTACTGTAGAAAAAAAAGAGGGAATACTCTCAATAAATAAGAACAAAATAAAAATTATTGATTTACCAGGAATGTATGACCTAAAGGCACATTCTCCAGAAGAAGAAGTAGCCAGAGAAGTCTTAGAGAATTCTAGTCCAGATCTCATTGTAAGCATTGTTGATTCATCAAGTATAGAGAGAAATCTTTTTTTAACATCGCAATTAATGGAATTGGGTGTTCCAATATTAGTTGTTCTAAATATGACGGATGCTGCTGAAAAAAAAGGGATATCTATAAAGCCAGAGAATTTATCAAAAGCAATGAACGTGTCGATAGTTAAAACCATAGGGCATAAATGTAAAGGTGTTGATACTCTTAAAAGTACAATTTTTTCAATATGCGAAAAGCACAACAAAGGATTAGATGAATTAAATATTGCCAAAAAGGAACAAAAAGATATTAGTCCAGCAAAAAGATACGCGATTATAAAAGAGTGGATATCTCAATCTGTGGTTTTTGAAAAAACAGAGAAAATAAGTTTTTCTGAAAAGTTAGACAGCGTTCTAACACATTCTTTCTGGGGAGTAATAATTTTCCTAGGTTTAATGTATATTGTTTTTACATTAGTTTTTGTTTTTGGTGCTCCATTTATGAACTGGATTGAATACTTTTTTGCATGGTTGTCTGGTGTTATATTGAGTGTTTGGCCAGTTTCTTTTTCTCCTTTACTTAAATCGTTAATCATCGACGGAGTGATTGGAGGAGTTGGAGGAGTAATAGTATTTCTTCCTAATATTCTTTTATTATTTCTAGCTATAGCTTTTTTAGAAGGTACTGGGTACATGTCTAGAGTTGCATATGTTATGGATAGATTTATGAATAAAATTAATCTTCATGGGAAGAGTATTGTCCCAATGCTTTTGGGATTTGGATGTTCTGTCCCGGCAATTATGGCAACTAGAACTTTGGAATCTAAGCAAGAAAGACTTACAACAATGATGGTGGTCCCATTAATGAGTTGTGGTGCAAGGCTTACAATATACGCACTAATTATTCCTGCATTTTTCCCTACTAATTTGCAGGGTCCAATGTTGTTAATCATGTATGTCATTGGAATACTGGTAGCCGTGGTTGCAGCAAAAATTCTTAGAAAAACTATATTTAAAGGTGATTCTGTACCATTTATTATTGAATTACCAGATTACAGGGTGCCAACGATAAAAAGCCTTTTTATTGAAATGTGGAATCAAGGGAAAGAGTATCTTAAAAAAGCAGGAACTCTGATTTTAGCTATTTCAATTATTCTATGGGTGTTAATTTCTTTCCCAAAAATACAAAATTATTCTCAAAATTATTCAAATAAAATTCAAACAATTCAAAGTTCAACATTAGAGCAAAGTATTAAAAGCGTTCAGATACAGGATTTAAATAAACAAAAACAAGAAGAAATTTTATCAAATACCTATGCTGGACGTATGGGAAAGTGGATAGAGCCTGCAATTAAGCCTCTTGGTTTTGACTGGAAAATAGGAACTGCATTAATTGGTGCACTAACAGCAAAAGAAATGTTTGTTGCTCAGCTTGGCATTGTAAACTCTGTTGGCGAAGCAGATGAAAATTCTATACCTTTAAGAGATAAACTAAAAGAACAATATTCAGGGCTAGTAGCGTTTTGTATAATGCTTTTTTGCTTAATAAGTTCTCCATGTGTTGCAACATTTGCAGTTACTAAAAGAGAGAGCAATTCTTGGGTTTTTGCGTCTGTACAATTTTTTGGGCTTACCGTTATAGCTTATTTAATTACATTTATTGTTTATCAGGTGGGAAGTGTTTTATGAAAATTGTGCTAAACAACAATGATTGAAAGAATAATTATTGGTACTGTAGTTTTAAGTGCTTTTGTATATATTGTTATGTCGTTAGTAAAAGCTATAAAAGATAAAGATCCAACAAAGCATTGTTCAAGTTGTTGCTCAAAGTGTAATTCAATTTGTACTGATGAAAAAAACGAAAAGAGTAATGGCTAATTATTGGAAAGTTCTTCGCTTAATTCAATGATAGAATTGATTTCAGAATTTGATAATTCTGACAACCACTGCTCTCCTGTATTAATTACTTGACCTGAAATATTTACTTTCCGATCGATCAATTCGTCTATTCGTTCTTCTAGAGTTCCAGAAACAATTAGTTTGTGTACCTGAACGTTTTTTGTCTGACCAATACGGAAAGCTCTATCTGTAGCTTGGTTTTCAACTGCTGGGTTCCACCATCTATCGTAATGTATGACATGATTTGCTTTTGTTAGGGTTATACCTGTTCCTCCAGCTTTTAAAGAAAGAATGAAAATCTTTGGTGCATTAATGCTATTTTGAAAAGATTCTATCATTTCATCGCGCTTTGCTTTTGGTACGCTACCATTTAAATAATAAACCGGTTCTGAAAAACGTTCTTGTAAATAGTACTGTAAAATTGAACCCATTTCAGCATATTGAGTAAAAATTAATACTCTCTCTTCAGTTTCACGTATTTGTTCAATTAATTCACAAAGCCTTAATAGCTTCCCAGATCTATTTTCAAAATTACCTTTTTCCTTGGTAAAATGAGCTGGATGATTACAAACCTGTTTTAATTTCGTTAGCATAGTCAGAACTAACCCTTTTCTGGCGAAGCCTCTTTTGGTTTGTAGTTGAATTTTTAACTCATTTGTTAAAGCTTTATACAACGATATTTGTTCTTTTGTAAGCGAGCAATATTCTTTTGTTTCAATTTTATCTGGTAAGTCAGCAATGATTGACTTGTCAGTTTTAACTCTTCTCATAATAAACGGGCCAGTTATGTTCTTTAGCCTATTTGCTTTTTCTGAAGATTGATATATTTGAATTGGTTTGTAAAATTCTTCTTTAAAACCATATTGTGTACCTAGAAGTCCAGGATTAAGGAACTCCATAATCGACCATAAATCTCCAACATGATTTTCAATCGGAGTTCCAGTAAGGGCAATTTTATACCCACCTTTTAAAGATCTAACAGCTTTAGATTGAATTGTATCAGGATTTTTAATATTTTGAGCTTCATCAATTATTATTCCAGCCCAAGGGATTGTATGGATGAAGGAAATGTCACGTTGTAAAAGTTGATAACTCGTAATTATAATAAAGTTATTTTCAAGAGCTTTAGCAAACTCTTTTTCCTTTTTTCGGTTCATTCCATGATGGACCAATACAGATAAGTCTGGTGTAAATTTCTGAATCTCTTTTCTCCAATTGTTTATTACAGAGGTTGGACATACAAGAAGCGTTGGTTTAGTTTCTTTCAGTAGAAATCTACGTTGTAAAAAAGCCAATGTTTGTATTGTTTTTCCCAAACCCATGTCATCTGCTAGGCAGGCTCCAAGTTTCCATTTGTACATAAATTCAAGCCAAGTAAAGCCATTTTTTTGATACTCTCTTAAGTTCCCCTTAAAGCCATCTGGTTGCGGCAATAAACAAGTCATCTTTTTTTTCATTACGCTATCTAAGACTTCTCTTAACCAGCCATCCGTTGTAACTTCGCCAACAGGTATTCCGTTCCATTCTTTTTTCTTCCCAATGGAAAGCTCCAAAACTTCTTTCGCAGTAATAGTGTTACTTTTTCTTTTCTTAATAAACTTCACGGCAGACTGAATTTGAGATGGATTTATTCTTAACCACTGACCTTTAATTTTTACTAAAGGAGCTTTCAGCAATGCAAGTTGTTCCATTTCCTTTTCATCAATTTGTTCTCCATTAAAACAAGCTTTTACGTCAAATGAAACAATCTCATTTAAAGGAATACCCTTCCCAGTTCCATGCATAGTTGAACTGAAAACTTTTGCTTGAATCGTTAAGAGCTCTTCAGATGAATTCTTTATCCACCAAGATGGTAGTGCGATAAAAAAGCCAGCCGCTTGAAGCGACGGAGAGTCTTCTTCAAGGAACAGCAATGCATCTTCAGTGCTAAGTTTAAGAGATTTATACGTAAATGTATTTAAGTTTCTACTTAATATATTACTCATGGACATTGCTTGATCCATTGCTATTTCAATGTCTTCGTATGGTATGCTGTCATATTTTTTCATATACGCGTACCCATTACTAGTTTTGTCGAATATTGACTCAATTTCAATGTATAGTGTAGTATCATTTTTTGGAACTAGTATCGATTGCAGTGTCCATTGTTCTGGATTCTTTGAATTTTCTGGTTCAATTAATTTGAAACCATATTTAAAGTCAGTACTTTCGATGGCTTTTATTGATTTATTGATTCCAGCATTATATCTATGCGATGGTGGTCTTTTGCTTTGCTCTGTTTTGTCGCCGGTAAGAGACTTTAACCATTTATTTTTACTTTTCAATAAACCATCTTCATTGGTTATCTCAATATCAAGATCTTTTTGAATTTTCAGTTTGCAAGTTGCTGCAATAGAATTAAAAACGTCTATGGTACTAGTTGATGGAGATATTTTTTTTTTCACGCTACCGCACCTACAAACAGCTGGAAGAAGCTTTAAAAGTTTCGTTATCTTTAGTTTAAGCTCACTAGTAGCTAATTCATTTATCTGTTCTTGGTAATTATTTTCATCTGCGATAATCATTGGGAAAAATTTATCAGTGGAAAACAACGACAATAGAACTTTTACTATTGAACTATTCCATTTTATTGAAGTGCTTTGTATTATTCCTGTGCCAGGAATATTGTTTTCTCCAATAGTTGCTATCAACGAAAGGTATTCATCAACAGAAAGAGGTTTTGCAATAGCTTTGCATACTTTGAGTTTTACTGCTTGCGTTGATATAACTTCTGGACCAATTAGTGGAGATGATGGAATTACAATCTCTTCTTTTGCTGGTAATCGAACAATTATAGTAACAGTATTGTTTTTATTTAAAGAAAATGGCACACCAATAGACTTGATTGCTTTTTTTAAGTCTTTATAACAACCAATTTGGTATGTTTCACTCCACAAATAAGGAGTATTGTCAATAAATGTTATATGAAGCGCTATCATTTATTGTTTGTTACAAATCCAATCAATGTTTTTGCTTATTGAGTTTAGCGA
>JAGLCW010000141.1 GCA_023146045.1 Caldisericia bacterium | reverse complement strand
TTTTTGTTGTTTGGTTTACCTCCTTCAAAATAAATAAGTTGTCAAGTTAAATAAAAAATGCACTTTTATCTCATTCACATTCTACTCTGTAGAAAAATAAATGCAAGAGCAGAATATACATTAAATTAAATTTACATTTAGACACATTTTAAATTCTAAAATATTTTGACTCCAAATTTTGTAGAAGATTTTTCTGGTATATAATTTAATTTGGTTAGGTTTTAGTTTTTTTTAGGAGTAGTAAATGATGTGAAAAAAGGGCTTGTGTATGTGCAACCTTTTAATACAAACGAAATAGAAAAGACTTTGAAATGAAAGTGTTTAAAGAAAAGGAAACGTTATGCTAAAGAATAAATACATCATTTTTGCACTAGTCGCTGTTGTTTTTCTAAGTACTGGGTGTCAAAAAGAATCGCAATATGAAAGTTACGATAGCTGGGCTAATGAATATGCTCCATCAATTATGGAGAATATTTTTGATTTTGCATGTCATGGCAACAAGGCTTGTTTTGTTAACAGTGATTCAAGGTTAGTTGTTTTAGACTGGCTAAGCGGTGAATATACGATTTCAACACAAAGAAAACATCATGTTGAAATTATGGATGATGACAAAGTATATTTTAGTCATAATCATGCAGTTTTTGCTGTAGAAATAGAAACTGGAAATGTTATGTGGAAACACACTGTTTCTAATGATGACGAGAATTTGGGCAACGATCTAATACTGTATAATGACTTGATATTAGTTTCAACAGGAATTGGTTTTCCTAAAGCATCACATGCATGTGTGATTGCACTTGATAAAAATACTGGAAAAACACTATGGCGTTACCAACTTAATGGTTTTATAAATTCTCATTTAATCGTAATCGATGATTGTCTTAACTTCTGGTACACAAAGGGAGGAGGTGGGACATGCCCTGAATATAGCCTTGTATACAGGTTAAATTTAAAAACACAGGAAATAATGGGGAGATTTAGAACACCAGATTTGTCATTTTTTTACTACAAAGTTGTCGGAGATCATTTTTATACATCTACCTGTGATGGATTTGTAAACGTAAAGGTAATCCCCGATAAAGAAAAATACATAATTTTATCAAGTTCAATATTTAGTTCTTCAGATATTTTATATGCCGACAAAGAGTCAATTATAAAAGGCAATGGAAATGATATATTAAAAGGCTATTACGATAATATCTGTTTTAGCAAATGGACATTTGAAAACCCTCATAGAGAAGAAAACGAGAAAAACGATTTAAAGCTGACAGGATTATCAAAAGTCGGTAACAACAAAATGGCCATTGCTTCAGAGAAAAGACTTTTTGAGTTTTCTACCAATACACAGAAGTACAAAGAAATTGCAAGAATAGATTTGGGAGAATATAGGCATTCCATGAAAGGTTTCTGCTATATATATAAACGTCTTTACCCAAAAGGAATTAGTAATCCACCAGAATTTAAGAGAGTTGAAAGTTTTTCTTCAGAAAATTCTATTGACTTAATCGATAAAAAAAACAATCAGAAACAGATAGAAGAAACTAAAGATGAATTGGAACAAATGGAAATTGTTTGGAAACTGCCGATAAATAAACCTGAAACAAAACCATATAAACCGCATGTGCCATTGTATACTGTTCGTAACAACGTTTTATATACAATAGATGGTACATCAATTATAGAAGCTGTTGACATGATTAATGGAGAAGTGCTTTGGGAATATCAAACTTCCTCACCAATAAAATCAAGGCTTCAGGTAGACGAGAATTTTCTTTACTATACTTGTGAAGAAAATGTTGCTTATTCGATTGATTTAAACACAAGAGAAATTCAGTGGGAGTACGTTCTTCCAGCAATTGAAACTTTTCCACAAAGATGGCAAAGTACTCTTTTATACAAAAACCTGTTTTTGATGAATGTGATGAACGTATGGGACTGGTCTTATGAAGATCATGATTCTGAAAACTACCATGTCGGAAACGTTGTAGCTATTGATAAAAAAACTGGCAAGGAGCTTTGGAGATACAATACTGAGGAACTTATAGATTCGAATTTCTATGTAGAGGGAGGTTATCTGTACCTCTCAAGCTTTTTTAAAGTAACAAGTGAAGAAAATTCATTTTGGATGGCAGATGGTAAAGGTTGGTTTTACAAAATAAATCTTCAAAATCAAAAGGTTATCGAATCTGAATTTGAAGGCCCAATGTTTAATCAACCGTGGTATTTTGTTAATCCATATTTTTATTCTAGCCATAGAGATGGAAATGCCTACAGACTAGATACAAAAACTATGGAAGTAGAAAAATTGTTTGATGGAAACATTGAAACTGTCGATTCAGAAAGACCAGATTGCCAGGTTCTAAAATTTGCTAACAACGACATGTTTATAAGAGGTAATGGACCTTTTGACGCATATAGTGGTAAAACACTGGAGAGTGTCTGGAGCTGTAATCTTCCAAATGGATTAAAGTCTTTTACAAACTTTGTTTCATTAAATAATGATGAAATACTAATCATTGACGAAAACAGCAATTTCTATGTAGTTAACGTGCATAACGGTAAGATGTTACACTCATATTCTTTTCCAATGCAGGTTGAACACTTTCAAATTATTGAAAAGCATAACGACTCTATACTTTTAGAAGCCACATATGAAAATCAGTCTTACTTGGTTAAAGTTAAATGTGATATGTAATACGCTACCTATTTATCTCTTACATCGCACCCGTTCATTGATAGAACACCAAGAATTTCTTCTTTGGAGAAGAATCCTACATGCTTATATTTTTCATTTCCTTCACTATCAAAAAATATTTGAGTTGGAATGAATTGTACACCAAATTTTGATGATAAATCTTGATTTTCGTGAACATTAATAAAAATAGTATGGAAATATTCAGAGTAGTTATTTTTCAAATCTTCGATAATTGGTTCCATTTGAACACATGGTGCACATGAATCTGAACCTAGATCAATAAAGATTGGTTTGTCATCCAATGTCATTAACTCCTGTAGAATTGCAAGAAATGGTTTATCACTGTTTGTTTCATCTACAGTATTGTCTTCAACCACAACATTGTCTTTAATGTTAGATCCCCTTGTTACAACATTATTAGTTGCAACATCATTCGAAGAATTTGTGTCTTGGGTGTTTTTTGTGCATCCAAAAGGAACAGCAGAAATAAAAATGAGACTTATTACCACAACTATACCTAAAAACTGTTTTTTCATATTATCCTCGTTTATATAATTCTTTAAATTTGAACACTTTAAACGAAAAGGTACTGAAGCATATTGAATAGGTATCCAATGATTATTATGCCTAATGTTATAATAGCTATAAACAATCCTAAAAGTTTTGGTTTAACTACTTTTCTTAGCATAATAATTGAAGGAAGTGATAGTGCTGTTACAGCCATCATGAAGGAAAGCACTGTTCCAAGCCCAACTCCTTTTGAATAAAGTGCTTCTGCAATTGGAATAGATCCAAAAATATCAGCATACATTGGTATGCCTGCAAAAACAGCAATAATTACAGAGAAAGGGTTTTCTTTACCGAGTATGCTTTGAATAAATGTTTCAGGTATTACATTATGGATAAGTGCCCCAATTCCTACTCCCACAAATATATATAGTGCAACTTTTTTTACAGTATCAACCATTTGATTTTTAGCATATGAAAGGCGATCATTTGTAGTGAGTTTTCTTTCTTCAAAGTCTGTAAACTTTATTCCTGAAACAAATTCCTCGATATATTTTTCCATTTTCAGTCGTTCAATTAAAGTTCCACCTAGTACAGCAAGAATTAATCCAACGGCTACATATGCTATAGCAACAGTACCACCAAAGATACTCGTTAAAAGTATTAACGAACCTAAATCAACAAGTGGTGAAGAAATAAGGAAAGAAAAAGTAACTCCTAGTGGTAAACCTGCACTGGTAAAACCAATAAACAAAGGAATTGAAGAGCAAGAGCAGAAAGGTGTTACTGTACCAAGAAGCGCCGAAAGAAGATTTGCAGTAAAGCCATGAAATTTACTTAATATTTTTCTTGTTCGTTCAGGAGGGTAGAAACTTTGAATGAAAGATATCACAAAGATTAAAAATGAAAGTAAAATAAAAATTTTCAATGTGTCAAAAATGAAAAAATGTAAACTACCACCCAAAATTGTGTTTGTGTCTATTCCAGTGTGATTTAGTAGACTGTTGGTTAATTCACTCAACCACTTCATACCTAAAATCTGATTTTGTATAAAAAAACCAATCATACTAAGATATTTCGTCATTATTCTTATCTTCCTTGACAGTTGTCATTTGTTTTAGTATCTCACTTGCATTGAGGCAGGCATCTTGATTAAGAGAATAATGCATCCACCTGCCGACCTTTCTTACATTGACTAAACCAGAATTGCTTAATATTTTCATGTGATGTGAGAGAGTAGGCTGTCCAATATCAAGATGTTTTAGAAGTTTGCAAGCACATTTTTCTCCCGTGCATAGAATGTTTAGAATAGATATCCGGTTTTTATCGCAAAATGCTTTAAATATTTCTACAACTTGGTCTTCATCTTGCATAAAATTCAACTCCATATATCGAATATTGTAAATATAATAAAATCATATTGAAATATGTCAATATGTAGTAGCATTTAAATCCATTAAACCTGTTAAAATAGTTCTTTTTTGTTATCATAAAAACAAGATGTACTTGGAGGCTTAAGATGAAAACAAAATTAGTTAGATTTATGGTTGTGTTGTTTCTGCTGGTATCAGTATTTAATGTGCCTTTTCAAACAATACATGCAGAAGACTCAAACTATGCTTTGGTTTATTTCGAACAACCCAGCGAAATTGCAAAACATGTAAATCAAGGAATAATTATTCAAGAACTTTATTCCGAAAAGTTTTTATGCAACATTACTCCAAAGCAAGAAGAATATCTAACAGAAAACAAGGTATTCCATCAAATATTGGGTGATATAACAAAAATTCAAGTTAGAGGAAATATAATTTCTTCGACACCTGAGAAAAATCTTGTTTATCCCTTAAACCTTAAAAAAGAACTAACATCTTATGACCCGAATAATTCCAGCGTCCATATTGTTCAATTCATTGGTCCTATGAAACAAGAATGGAAGAAAGCCTTGAGTGAGTATGGAATTAACTTGTACTTACAAATGGATCAGTATGCATATTTAACAAAGTCTAGGGGAATTGACTTGAAAGTTCTTCACCAACTTTCATTTATCAGGTCTACAGGATATTTTCCACCATCATTAAAAAGTTCTGAAGATTTAGAATATTTAGATTATGACGAATTAGTAGATATAGATTTAACGGTTACTCTCGATTTTGATTCTGATAAATTTCTTAAAGATATGGGTATTACAAAAGATTCTTCTCAATATTTCAATAGTGGAGAAAATTGTTTCTTAAGACTATTTGACGTTGATCCGAAAGCTTTACCAGTGTACTCAAAAAATGATTATATTATACAAATCGTGAAATATTACGAAATGGAACCTAACAATGCTGACGCCGCACAAGTTGCTGGAGTGAGAGGTACATTAGATGAAAATCTCCTTACAGGAGACATTCCAAGTGGATTAAAAGGTGAGGGTGAGATTATTGGAGTAGCAGATACGGGATTATCTACAGGAAATCCTTTGACTGTTAATCCTGCTTTCATGGCGCCTACATTCCAAGATAAAGTAATTGGAGCTTACCCGCCAGGACTTTGGGGAGATTATCATTCACACGGGACTCACGTTTCTGGTACTGTTCTTGGAACTGGCGTTGGCCATACTAGTGGTACTTTGCGTTTTAGAGGCATGGCACCAGAAGCCAAGCTTGTGATTCAAAATTTCCTCGGGAACCAATCGATGTATCAACCAATTTCAACAATTTTCGAAGAATCATATGCAGCAGGATCACGTGTACATAATAATAGTTGGGGTTCATCAGATTATTATGGAACATACGACAGTAGGGCTGTAGACGTAGATGATTTTTTATGGAATCATAAAGATATGGCAATTATAAAATCTGCTGGCAACGATCGCGATAATTGGTTTAATTACAGTCATGATCCTTTTCACCGAAGTCTTGGTGGAATATCTGCGTGCAAGAATTTAGTTGTTATTGGAGCATCTCAAAACAGAAAAACTGACCCATTACACCCTTGTGATCCTACACGAATGACAGTATTTTCAAGCATAGGACCAGCGCATGACAATCGTATCAAACCAGACGTAATAGGTCCCGGATTATGGCTTTCATCAACTCGCGTAACAACTGGGTACACAGACGAAAATTCTAATTATTACTTTTGGGGTGGCACAAGTATGTCTGCTCCTGTTGTAACCGGATCTATGGGCTTATTTAGAGAATACTATAGGAAAGTAGAAGGATTGCTTCCAAACGAAATATATGCTTCATTGTTGAAGGCAACATTGATAAATGGTTGCGATACAGAAGGTTTTAGGGATTTTCCTGGTTACACCAGTTATCATCCAAGTGGAGACGATAGATTAACAATTCCAAACCCAATAACAGGATGGGGCAGAGTTAATGCAAAACAAAGTCTCTATCCAGAAACCGGAACATGGACTTATTATCAGAATAACAGTGGCTTGTCGCCAAAAGAAGAAAATAATTATTATGTTGAAGTTATAGACGAAAATACTCCATTGAAAATGACATTAGTTTGGACTGACTATCCTGGAATTGCAAAAAGCTGGAACTCATCTGAAAGAGATTTAGTTAATGATCTCGATTTAATACTTTTTTCTTATGAAGGAGAAACGAGATATCGTGGTAATCAGCTAAATAGTTTTCATAATAACGCATACTTTCTAAAAGAAGAATTTTCTTCTATAGAAATTCCGATTGGCAAAGACACGATTAACAACGTTGAAGTAATTAATATACCGACCCCAAGAGCAGGGGTTTACAAAATTACTGTTAGAGCTAACGGAGATAACCCATTAGATCAATCATTTTCTTTGGTGGCTTCTGGAGAGATTATGAGAACAGTTAGACCATCTCCTGAAAAACCTGGACCTCCAATTAATTTAAGAACTAAAACAAATTGCGAAAACGTTGTTTTAAAATGGGATCCTGCCAAAAGAACTCAATACCCAATTCGATTGTATGAAATTATAAGAATGGACATTGGCACTGGAATTCCACTTGTACTTGGAACTGTAGCTGATTCAATATTGACTTTTACAGACGATAACGTAACGTACAACAAAAAATACAACTACTATGTAGTTGCTATTGATAGCATGGGTACAAGATCAATAATTTCTAATATTGCAACAGGAGGCGAAGCCTTGCCACCTTCAAGATCTAGTTTGTGGTGTACTCCAAGTATTAACAATGTAGTTATGCATTGGTCACCTAGTTTAAAAGGTACCTGTCCTATAGAATCATATGAAGTATACAGAGCAGTAGAAACTAATCCTTTTCTACAAGTTACTACTACTAATTCACGAGTAAGAACATGGGCAGATTTAAACGTTAATCAAGGTGAAACTTACTCATACTACGTCCAAGCTGTAGATATTAAAGGTGTCAGATCTATGGTATCTAATGTTGCAACAGCAATAATACCTATTGGTAAAGAGGACGTGAAAGTATCGGCTATGACTAACAAAGATAGTTATTCTGAAGGTGATTCAGTAATTATTAAAATTGAATTAGTAAATGTTGGTAGGATAGATTGTTCCGATGAAAAGATTATCGTGAATCTTCCTAGTTCTTTATCTTATTCAAAAGCCGATAAATTGGTTGGATTAGCTGGTAAAGACAATTCAGTAACTTTTAATGTTGGTCTTTTAGAAAAAAGAAAAAAATATACTTTAACAGTATTTTGTGCAGTAGACGGAAAAGTCTTAATTGAAAAAGCCAGTAGAGTTTTAATTAGCGCAAAAAATGGAGACAATTTCCAAGATCAAAGATTATTAAGAATTTTACTCAAACCAAAAAAGAGCCAGAATAAAAACCTAGATTCTTCGATAAGACTAGGTAATGCTCAACATGATCCAGCAACCGGTAGAGCATATATCAGCATGGATACAGTATTAGAGCTTAATATGAAATTGACTGGTGGCTCTGAACCCTACACAATGACAATATCATGGGGTGATGGGTCTAACTCAGACACAAGAAATGACATAGAAGCTGGAGAAGATCTTAAACTAACCCATAAGTTTGAAGCTAAGGGATCTATGAATATTAAAATTACTGTTACCGATTCATTAGGTAGAAGAAAAACTACAAGTATGATGATTGACGTTAGATAGCAGTTAAAAGGCAAAAAGGGTGTGTGGAATGTGTCTACACACCCTTTTTTTAGTGTATATTTTTAATTTTTACTAAATTCTTTTTCTATGAATTTTACAACACAATCATTTTCATTTGATCCAATGATGTGTGTTGCGTGCTTACGTAATTCTTTTGTTGCGCTTTCAACAGCAACAGATCTGCTTGCTGCTTTGAACATGCTTAAATCATTTATTTGGTCGCCAAATACCGTGACATTTTCTAGTGTTTGCTTGGTATATGATACTAAATCTAATATTCCGTTGTGCTTTGTTGCTTTTGAGTCATGGATTGTTAACCAATACCATCCTGGTGAATACCAATTTTCAAAGAAACTTATAACTAATTGAGCTCTATATTTTTTTTGAATAAAATGAAACAGTGGCTGCAATTTCTTTTTTCTATCCATAGCTGTAAAGCAAATTGTATCAGTAAAAAGAGTTTCAGCATAGTCTTTAACTTTGACTAATCTATCTTCGTTTGCCATTTCTCTATTTGTTATATACCAATTAACGCCTTCATTCTCAATAGTTTTGTAGAAAAGGTAATCACGATTTTCTGAGTATGCTGTTATAAACGGACTATAGTTAAAATCAAGAAAAATAGAAATCAAGTCTTTTCGAGTAGCATCGTTTATTGTGTGTGACGCATAGTGTTTTCCAGATTCAATATTAGTAAGAAATGCTCCATTGATTTCAATTACTGGTAGTGTTAAATTAACACCACTTAATACTTTTCGTATTGAACCTGCATTTCTGGCGCTTGCAACCGTAAACTGTAGACCATTACTTAGCATATTGTTTAGACTTGTTTTTGAATATTCAGAAAGAACACCTTCTGTTTTTAGCAATGTACCATCTAAATCAGAAATGTATAGCTTGTCTATCACAATAACTCCTTGCGTGCTAATTGAATATGAATAATAGCAACAATCATGGAGTATAGTAAGTGTTACCTAATTTTCAACCTTCAGAGAAATAATATTCAGCAGAATATTCTCTATAAAAGTTGTCTTAATATTTTCTGTAATCATCTCTAGAATAAAAATATTAAAAGTTATTCTTACATTTTTAAAAACAAAGTATTCGCTATATTTCTTTTTAATATAGTTGCATGCAATAAATATTTTAGAGAGTATAAAAGTGTGACCACGATTTAGTTTATCAAATGAACAAATTAAGAATCTCATAATCGTAGCTTCTGTAAACTTATTTTCATTTTTAAACAATATGTAATAATTACTGTTAAATGAAATTTTTGAAAACCGGTCTAGTCTAGCTATGTAGTCGAAAAGATTAGTTCTATCAGTTACCTTGTAATCCCTAAGAACATTAAATTCATTCTTATGAATGAGCAATACCCTATCTAATGCTTTTTCAAAATACTCTATCTGCTTACTCGGATTTGATTCCATGCATTTTTTTTGTTTATCAATTAAATCACAAGTGTTAGAATCAGATATTACATTGTCAAAATTAACAAGGCTTTCTGAGTATTTACTTTTTTCTTGAATAACACAGTCTTTATACTTTTTAAGTGTAACAAGAGTAAATGCTTCAAGTAATGGCACCACCTTCTGATTCAAATCTGAAAACCGTAGTTTTCTATCCAGAAAGTCCTTAAGCATAAGTCCACTAAGTTTTTCGTTAAAAATAATTTTGGCTTTAGTTATTTCTACTTCAAATTTGTCACTTAAAAATTCTGACTCGTCAAGATAGCTGTTGTTTTTAAAGCTTTTTAGCCATTCACTCAAAGTAGATAATTTTTGGATAATCTCCACTAATGGGTACTTATGGGTTTCTTTGTGAAAATTGTGCAGTAAATCTAAAGTTAAACGTTTGTAGAATTTATTTATATGTAATAGTTCTTTAGCTACATATTTTGAATCAAAATCTAATGATACAGGCTCAGAAGTTTTTCTTATTGGCAATCTTTCTTTTGTGAAACATGTTGTGTTAGAAAGCAAAGGAAATGTATTGATATGGGTTAGATAATTATCTAAAAAAACACCCTTAGAATTATTGGATGTGGTATCACCAGTTGTCTGTGTGGCTTTTTGAGCATGTTTATACAAAAATCTAATGCTATCAATCAATGCTTTATTCTTTTCATTTTTTACAATCATGTTTAATTGTGACACTACTGAGTGTATGGCAGTATAAAATTCGTCTATTGAAGTTTTATCCCTGCTAAAATCTAACAGTTCAACCAGCTTGTTCAAATAACTTACAAAAGTTGGTAGATGTTCATTTTGCTCAACTTGGAGTGTATTTACCCATAATCGGTAATCACTACTCTCAAAAAATTCATGAAGTATTATTCTCATTGTTTCTTTTACTTCGTCAGTTTTGTATCTTATCCATGGAGTATTAATAGAAGGGAATCGATTGATCTTTAAGAGGTTTACATAAAGTTCATTAATTTTATCTACACAAATATCTCTACACATCGGTATTGCAATGATGCGCCCCAAAATTCGCTTACATTCTTTTAGAGTATTTGTTAATTTTACTATAACTAAGTCAATACTGTCTCTAACTTGATCAAATTCTTTGTACACTTTCATCGTGTCTGATATTGAATTGCAATATTCATGGAAATCATCTAATCCAACAAACTGTTTATCTTCGGAATGTTTGAGCCAATCATACATATATAGTCTCGATGATGCTTGTTTAAGAAGAGCAGTTATATCATCTTTTTGATTCTGCAACCAGCGGTTTTTGCTCCATTTACCGTTCATTTTTGAATATTGCTTTAAAGTACAACTAAAGCAATCAATCAAATATTTCGGGTCTTTGTTTTTTTCTGCATGATCTAAGTAGTAATTTGCTAGATTGATAGCACTTTTGAAATCAATAAGTTTGTTTTTAGATTCAATAAAAAGATCTTCTTGTCTCCTTAACCTATTTATGTATGCTATTTTTAAAGGATAGCCTTTTATTACATCAAGATATTTTTGATAGTTATCTTTCATTTCAGAATAAGCTAATTCGTTATCGAACTTTAGAAATATTCTATCTACTTCAACCTCTTTTGTTTTATCTAGAGACTTACTTGTTTCACTGTCCATAGCATTGCCATCCTATTTATTTAACTGCTAATTTTATATCAACCTTTTTAAATACAAATCTAACAAAACCAATCTTCACAGAATTATTATCGTCAAGTACGGTAGGGTTTTCAACCTTTTTGTTATTAACTTTAGTCCCATTGGTTGAAAACAAGTCATAAATTTTATAGACATCATCTTCGGGGAAGTACTTTATCTTTGCGTGATTCTCTGATATTGACTCATCTAAAATAGATATTTGATTGGCGGAATCTCTTCCAATTGACGTAACCTTTTGATTGATATCGAAACGTTCTCCAAGATTATCAATTTCAACACACAATAGCCAAGCAAAAATTGATACTGTTTTTCTAAAATGGTGGTTATGCTTTAAGAAATCATCTATGTAAGTGCTTTTACACGAACGGATGACTAGATCTTCTGCGACAGTACTATCAATTACTATGGATTTTATCTCATTTATTTTGTTTTTCCTATACTCCAAAATTCAGACCTCTCTTCTTTATAAATATTATTTATTGTAAATGAATATAAGAAATAAGCAAAAAAACGTTTAATAATATATAAATTTAAAATGTTTCTTGTTATTTTAAACAAATCTAACACTACTTAAGCACGTGTATGCGAACTAACAATGAAAAATTGTTCCACAAATAATAGATTACAAAACGCGAAAAAGTTTAATGACAAACTACAAAAGATTGATGGTTGTAGTTAAAAGTAAGTATCTATTTTAAGTAAAAAATGCATCAAAACACAAAAGATAAAAACAGCATAGAAAATTTAAACTAAGTAAAAAATGCATTGCATATTCCGATTGAAAAAATACAATTAGTAAAACAACATTTCAGGAGGTTGATTTTGGATAAACGTAAATACATGATAGATGAAATTGAACCCACTATTATAGATGATTCAATTTCAGATGAGTTTGAGGCTACAACAATTGATTCTAACATGATGGACGAGGATTATGAAAAAACGACCATCGTCAGAAAGTCAATTCCCAGTTTTGCATGGTTAGTTTGTGTGGAACGCAAAATGATGGGAGAACGACACGATATCAATCAGAAAGTTACTTCCATTGGTCGTGATCCGTCGAACAATATTTTTGTTACAGATGAGTCCATCTCTAAAAATCATGCCAAGATTAAGTTTTTCCCAGACGAAGACATATACAAGATATATGATTTAGTCACTACAAACGGGACAATGGTAAACGGAAAAGAAGTAGAAGCACCAATCTCTTTGAAAGATAATGATATGGTAGAAATTGGTGAGGTGCGATTTGTATTCAAAAAAGTTGATCTAAAATCTGTTAAATAAATTTACTTCAAGTTTTATAAAAGGAGAACTTTATGAATCCTAATTTAAGTATTAACAATGCATTATTTGGTATTTCTAGTTTTATAGCAACTTATGCTGTATTATGTATGGTAGTATTTATTTTTGCAGTCTTGAACTATGTGATTATATCATACGCTTTGTATAAAATTAGTGAATTTCTTGACCACCCTTTTCCTTGGATAGCATGGTTTCCTGCATATAAAATATTATTGATTACACAGTTATCTGAAAAACCATGGTGGTGGTTATTCTTTTTTTACCTTGCTCCTGTCATTTTATGGATACCTATTTTAGGATGGATCGTCCTACCTATTCTTTTATTAATACTACTCTGCATTATGTTGGCTGAAATATTAAACAAAATCGAACAACCATCTTGGTGGTGCATATTATTTATTCTTCCAATTGTAAATTTAGTGATTGGTTTAGTTGTGTGTAACGAATTAAACAATCAAGAAAAACCAGGGGACGATTTAGAGTTCTCTTTACCCGACAACAATTCTATGCAAGACAAACCTAGACAGAATCAGCATATTAATCAGTATAATATACCAAAAGGAACAGAAGCTACGCTTGTAGTCATTCAAGGAGAATCTACTGGAAAAGGTTTTCGATTAGATAAAAACACAGTACATATTATTGGTAGAGCAGGTAATATAGCCTTACCTATGAATGATAAAACGGCAAGTCGAGAACATGCACGCATCCGCTACGAAAACGATAAATTTGTAATTTATGATCTTGGATCAACAAATAAAACAAGAGTAAATAATCAGATTATTTCAAGAAAAGTCCTTATGAATGGTGATGAAATAAAAACTGGTAAGATTTTGTTTAAGTTTCAGTGGAAACGTTTATAACTAAAAACCATTGAAGCTTTATTTATTCTTCAAAAACGTTACCTTCGAAGATAACAAAGGTAACGTTTTTGAATTAACAAAAAATATTACTTATATTGGTCGCTCTTCTGCATGCGAAATTAAAATACCTACTAGCTATACATCTATTTCTAGAAAGCATTTTTTTATAAAAATTGCAAAAGGTAAAATATTTATATGTGATAATGGTAGTGCCAATGGTACTTTTTTGAATGGGAAGAAGCTAACACCTAACAAGCTTTACGAATTGATTCCTTGTTATACTGTAAGCGTAGGTAATATATATATTACATTAAACCACTACAACGGTAAAAATAATAACTCATCTAAATCTGAGTTGCACAGGGTAAGTGAGCATTTAAATGGGTGTATTGATAAAATTAAGACATGCATGCTGGAAAATGTAAACGAGCCTAAAGATGGAATAAAATTTATCTCAAAGATTTCTGAAGGTGGAATGTCTGAAATCATTAAAGCCAAATTTTTAGATACAAAAGAAATCATTGCTATCAAGATTCCTAATCAGGTTTGCAAAAATAATAGAATTACCTTAAAGAATTTTGAAGATGAGATTTCTATGAGTTTACATTTCAGACATGAAAATGTTATTCAGACATACATGAGAATTAAATACAAATCCTATTCAGCTATGGTGATGGAATACTTTCCTTCTACAACGTTACGAACATTTCTTTTAACAACATCATTGTCTATTTCTCAATTAAATGATATCTCTTGGCAGCTTATGAATGGGTTAGAATATATCCATAAAAAGAAAATTTTACACAATGATGTAAAACCAAGCAATATTCTAATTGATAAAAATCAACAAATAAAAATTAATGATTTTGGAGCTGCCTATAAAACAACCATTGAAATTCCTAAGCAGGTCATTGGTACAGTTTCCTATATGGCGCCCGAACGAATTAATCACGGAAACCAAAAGCTCTACCAAACAGATATTTATTCATTTGGTATTGTTCTATATGAAATGTACACAAAAAAACATCCGTTTATATCAAAAAGTGCAAGTATTACGACTAATGAGATTAAAAAATCAATATTAGCCGGAAATTTAACTCCACCGAGGGAAATAAATAATGAGCTACATAAAGGAATTAGTGATTTTATATTACGATGTGTAGATAATGACCCAAATAAGAGATTTAAAAACGTAAATGATATGAAGGTAGATTTTAAAAAAATCATTTAGGAGATTTGTATGAATTACAAAAATTGGAAAAGAGTTTGCATCACATTTCTTTTGATTCCATTGATAACTATGCTGTTTACTAGTTGCATCACACCGAAAGAATCAAATAAAAATCTAAATCTGGCTAAAGTGAACGCAACCGATTATCCTGATACAATTGGAGCATTTTTTTCACTAGGTCAAGAATATGAAACTTTATTTAATGATGGTATAGATAAGTCACCGTTGATTGTCATAAATGATGGAGAAGAAATTACAGACTATTATTTGTTTCCACAACGTAATCAGAAAATACCAAACCGTACTATTCTATTAGTCGACAATAGCTACAGCATGAAAAATGAAAACGCCATGGGTCTTGTAAAAGAAAACCTTAAAACCTTTATTCAAATGATGACGATTAAAGACGAAGTAATGATTATTGAATTTAACACAAATATTAAGGTTCTAACTCACAATGATCAAAATGAACCTGTTTTTTTAAGTGATAAAACAGAGCTGTTTTCAATTATAGACGAAATTAACTATGAAGATAAAAATACTATTCTTTTTGATTCAATCTATTCTTCTTTAGAGATTTTTCCACAAGATAACATATATCAAAACAAAAACCTAGTTGTATTTACCGATCTAGCTGAAACAAGCCGTTATGTGCACAACAATTACAATGCACAGCAATGCAAAGAGCTATCATCTGTTAAAGATATTAAAAATTATACGATTGTCTACGGAAACAATATTGACTGCAAATTTAGAGATAAGATTGAACTATTATCATCCAGTTCTTACTATACAGACAAGTTTTCTGAAATACAGAGTATTTTTAACGAAATATCGAACACAATCTATAACGAGAATTTGTTATATGGAATTACATCATATTGGTTTTTGTGTCCAACCATATCAAAAGATAAAACTTCCTTTATTCAAAACATAGTATCGCAGTACATTAATCATTGTATATCAAAAGATAGTAATGGTCTATTTATTGCTCCTGATAAATCTATTATAGAAAGCCAAAGCATGGCTACGCAAAATTTGTCCGAATTGTTTATAAGTATTACAAACTTCCAAAATGAAGAAAACAACAAAAACGAATATACAGAAGATTTTTTTGAAAAAGCTATAGATAGTCTTGCTGAAACACCTAATGATGCAAAGAATATGATATTTTTTATTGAAGAAATTGATAAACATCTTCTATCCCTTCTGAATCAATTCTCAAATTCTGCTGTGAAAAATGGTATATCCTACAATTTTGTTATTCTGAATAAAGACGAAGCAGTGAACAAGAAATATACCCCATTAGCACTTAAGACAGCTGGTTTTTGTTCTACGATTCCTGACGATTTACCATTAGAAGAAACGGTCAATTCTCTCGTAAATAATTTACAGGGTGACTATTACTTAGCTTTTTCTTCTTCTCCAAAAAAAACAGCATTTAATTCACATAGGTTGGTTCTGAAACTAGCGAACAATGAGCAGGTTTCTGATTCAAAAACTTATTTTGTAGGATTCATTAATACATCATTTAGAAATAGTCCTTACTTTAAAATTTTGATTGGTTTCTTGTTATTGCTTTTTATGATCCTATTGGTAGGCTTCATATTGCTTCAAAACAATTCTAAAAAATCTTCTTTGAAACATACCGAAGATTTTCAAGAAAATATTTTCGATGTTCTCCCAGAAGATAATGATCCTAATGAAAATACTGTGTTGTTAAACGACAGTAAACAAATTAATGAAGAGAATAATACTGTTCTTATTCGAAAAAAACCGACAAAAGGAATATCCTGGATTACCGTTGTTAAAGGCACTTCAAGTGGTAACAGCTTTACCATAAAGGAAACCGAATCAACGAAAATAGGTCGCAAAAGTAGTTGTGAAGCATTTATACAAGACTCAACTTTATCAGAACATCACGCAACTATATACAAAAAAGATAAAGGTAAAATATCACACTATTATATAAAGGATATGGTCTCTACAAATCATACAACTGTGAATGGGAAAAAAGCGGAAGAATCGTTAGAACTGCATGACAACGATGTTATTGTATGTGGAGATATAACATTTGTTTACAAAACCATTGCAAAAAGTCAGGTTATGAAATGAATCAAGCAAAGAATAAAACCAAACAAGTAAAGAATAAAACTAAGCAACTAGAATTTGATTTTTGTTGTAAGACAGATATCGGGAAAAAAAGGAAAAAAAATGAGGATTCAGTTGGTTATTATGTTCCAAAGAATAAAGAAATGCTGAAAGCATTAGGCTTATTGTTTATTGTTGCCGACGGAGTTGGAGGGAACACCAATGGAAATGTTGCCAGCAAAATTGCCGTAAGTACAATTATACGTTCATACTACAGCACACTTCCAAAAGCTTCGATTCAAGAACACTTAAATGAAACAATTAAAGAAGCAAATCGTAAAATTTTAGAAGAATCGATTCGTTTAAACACTCCATCTATGGCCACAACAGTTGTTGTAGCTGTTGTATTTTCTGAATTTGTGTTATTTGCCAATGTTGGAGATAGCCGGGCATATGTTTCAGGTCCTAAAAGAGAAAACGGCATAGAACAAGTAACTGTTGATCATACTGTTATTGAAGAACAGCTTGAAAAAGGACTAATTTCTGAAAGAGAAGCACGTTACGCAAAGAATAAAAATGTCATTACTAATGCTTTAGGAAATACTAAAAGTGTAAAAATAGATTTTTTCAAAGTTCCACTACTTGAAAATGACAGAATATTGATAACAACAGATGGCTTAACACATGTTGTTAAAGATAAAAGAATACAACAAATTTTATCTAGCTCAGATATTACCAATGTTGCAAAAGATCTGATTAATTTAGCCAATTTACAGGGTGGTCCAGATAACATCACTTTGTGTGTTATTAAAAAGAAAGCACAGAAAACAAAACGCAAAATAACACTTAATTATAAAAATCTTTTCATTTGTTCTTTGATAGCTCTTGCTTTGGTTGTAGCAGGTGTATCGTTTAAAGCCTCCATAAGCAATTACCTTAAGGAGTTGTTTCACCCACAACTTATCGCCACAGTACAACCTAGTGCTTTTGCTGTTGAAGGAACAGTTGAAACAGCTGAAACAAATGAAATTGATTA
>JAGLCW010000140.1 GCA_023146045.1 Caldisericia bacterium | reverse complement strand
CTCACCACAGGAAAAAGTTGAAATTTTGTTTGATGGAAAACCCATAAGGCGTGGGCTTGGGAAAACATGGGATGAGAGTTTTGGATGGTTTACTAAAGGTGAAAAGAAACAAAGTACTCTGACTTTTATAAATCATTCAAATGAAGATATATCATTTACTATTTCTCCAAAGTCAACTGAAGAAGTGTTTGCTGTGCCATCACAATTTACATTAAAAGCAAACGAAACCTCTTTCTGTAATTTAATTTTCCAACTAAAAGACAAAGAAAAAAGTAATAATTATTATGAGTATGTTAAAATACATTCGCTTGAGCAAGATCTTAATTTGCAAGTTAATTATTGGTTTCAAACAGATTTCAGACAAATAACAATTTGGAAAAACAAAGAGAATTATGAGGATATTGACAAAAATGTTAAGAGAACCCTGGATTATTTTCTTCCCCCAATGATCATCAATGATAGAATGTATATTGCAGCCAGGTTTTACCAAGAATTGGGATATTCAATTCAACTCCATTTTCAAAAAAACTTTGCAGCAACTTTACGTATTGACGGAAACACTCTTTATTTTGAATCGCTTTCGGACAAAATTATAATTAACGGAGAACCAGTGTATCCAGAAAACCGATTAGATATAATACACGAAGGTAGAATGTTTCTGCCATTACGTTTTCTTGCAGAATATGCTGGCTATACTGTAACATGGGATCCTTCTGAAGAAAAGGTAACATTACTATATGAAGTCAAAGAATGACAGAAAATATTTTCACATCAAATTTCTGGTTTGTACAATACTAATATTTACAGATCTGGATCCTAGATATAGTGATGTTATGCATTTTTACAAATTGTTTTTAGAAACCCTTGATAATCAATAAAGAAGGAGATACATTATGCCTAAATGGTTAATAGTATTTTTAGGTTCATTAATGAGTATTACTTTGCTAGTTGTAATTGTTACCTGCACTCTCTCTGTAAAAATTCCTGAATGGATATGGAAAGACTCTGAATTGTCCCTTATTGAAAATTCTGAAAAACACATGAATACTACTATTACTATGAATGCTGATACAAAAACTCTCAATTGTCCTCAAGACTTTTCTTCTATTATAGGATATCAGTCTAATCAGATGAATAATTTTAGCGAATCTACCCTTTTTACTAAAACCGGTTTCTATATTACTGGCGGATACAACAATTTTGATTTCTACCCATACGATCAGAAACCATACACTGATAACATGAATCTAAGTGTAATCCGATGGGATATAGACGGAAACTTTCAATGGGAAGTTGTGCTGGATCCGAATTGTGGCAACAAGAATTTACAAAAGAATTTTTTACATGGAAAATACAGTTGTGTTGATGATCAGGAGAATCTTTATCTAGTAGGACGTACCAATAAAAGGACTTTCTTTAGCAGATGGGTACCTTTTTGCAAAAATGATTTTGTGTTATGTCTATCAAAAGATAAAAGAGTGAAGTGGGTTCATTTTGATGGAAATGAGTACAACAATATGATGTCCCTGCAGTTGCACGATGGAAAAGTATACATTGTAACTTCAGGTAACGAATCAAAACAGTTTCACTCTATTAAATTTAAATGCCTGGATTCAAACTCTGGGCGAAAATTGTGGACTAAATCTGCCAAGACAACAGCTTATGATTTTGTTCACTCAGATGAACATGGAATGTATTTATTATCTGATGAAGATAACAATACTAGAATACTACACTGTTATGACTGGAAGGCACAAAACAAATGGTCTTGTGAAATACCAAATCCCAATACACCAACACATACTCATCTTCCAAGTTTTCAAAATAGAAAAATTACTTCTTGTATAAGTAGTGAAGACAATGTATTTCTTAGTCTTTCCAGTTTTGTCATTGATACCGAAAATGCTACAAGCTTCAATCAATCATACAACCTATATTCAATTAACAGAGAAGGCAAACTTGAGTGGACACAGTCAAATAAACCAGAAGAAAGTACAAGTATTATTGACATCAAATATCAAAATAATCTTCTCTGTATTGTAAGTCAAACCAATACTCAAGGATTAGCTTCAAAAGATGCCTTTCAAAAAGAACTCAAAGGAGAAAACGATTTGCTGTTATCACTTCTTGATATGCAAGGTACACAGAAATGGAGAACATATATTGGAGGATCAGGATTAGAACCATACTATATTTCTTCCTTGATCTTACATCGTTCATTTAAAGAATGTTTTTTAGATTTTAAAAACGATCGTATCGTTATTGGTTGTTGTACTTCCAGTCAAGATTTTCCAATTGACAAAACTTGTCCTGTTCACTTTAATCCATATGTAAATAGATGGCAAACTTTTTCCTTTTCACCTCTTTAAATCAAGTACCAT
>JAGLCW010000014.1 GCA_023146045.1 Caldisericia bacterium | reverse complement strand
AATACATGGACGATGCTGACTCTGGTGGTTTTACTGGTGGCTCTGAATGGAGAGCAAGTGGATATGACGCATATGAAGTATTTCATCCTGGTCAATTAGAATCAAAAGAGCTTCAGAAGAATGGGATGACAACAGGTGAAGCAACAAGAAAAAGAATCGATAGACAAAAAGATAGATATTCTGAACAGTTTGATGTAAACAGAGAAGATGTAACAGATGATATGATATATGACGAAGGTAACAAAGAAATGCTTCGTGCTTATAGAAACATATCTGGAATAAAAGGAACAGCAAACGATTTTAATCCAAACAATGTTGATGTATCTGGATATCGAACTGATCCTGCTGTACTTGGTTCCAAGGAAAGTCCACTTGACTTTGCTATTGCACAAAGACGAAATAAAGATTTATCTGTTAATAAGGGATCCTTTGGAAGAGAGATATCTGATTTCATTGATCCAAAGACAGGTGAAAGCTTTAATAATAAGATGACTAATCGTCACAATATTACTGCTTATAAGGGTAAACGATTTGATAATGCTGCTGCAGATGACAAGCTTGCTGAAATACTAGGATGGCATGGAAATAAACCATCTGAAATGACAGACTATGATGAGAAGTTTGCATGGGAAGACTTTAAAGAAAATGACAAGCAAGGAATTGTAGATAAGTTTTCCGGATTTGCAAATTCTGCGTACTTAGCAACAAAAGGAGATCTTGAAGTTCTTGGTAATAAAATTACCAGCAAGATGGGAGTTGGCGAAAGATATCTTTCTGGAGATGATGAAAAAGCTTTTGTGAAAAAACATGGATATAGACCACTCACAGCAGAAACCCCAGCAGCAAAAGTATGGAGAGATTCTATGTCTGGACTTACTGCAAGATCAAGAATAGATAAGGACAAAGAATATGCAAAGGCTGAAGCACTTATAAAGAAAAATGGTTTACTTAGTTTAACAGGAATACAATCATTACCACATTTGTTTAATGGAATACTTGATTCGACTGCAGAGTCTGCTCCTGAAATGGCAATGGCCATATTTGCTGCTCCAGTCCTAGTAACAAAAAGAATATCAGAACAATCTGATAAGTTTGAAGCAAAGAATGGAAGAAAATTTACTACTGGTGAACTAGCTCTTGTGACAGCATGGAATGCTGCAAACGTATATGCAGAGAAGTTTGGATTAGAAAAAGGTACAAAGAAAGCAATTGAGATATTTGGACCAAAATCAGCAGAAACACTTCTGGGCAAGTCATGGAAGTCTATACTTGGTGGTTCCGGAGCAATGTTATTTGAATTTATGCAAGAAGGATCTGAAGGTACACTTGAGAAGTTCACAGATCAGAAAGCAGATCAAATGACATTTGAAAACGCAAGAAAAATAGCAGCAAGTCCTGAGAATGTAACTGCTGCTGCTCAAGCAGCAATGTCTGCAGGAGGAATGGCTGCCACAGCAATAACTGTACCTGCTACCTTAAGTGCAGTTGGAACGGTAGTGAAACCAACAGCATTAATACAAAGTATTAAAACTAAGAAGTTTAAGAGAACAGGTTCTGAGTCCTCTGCATCAGTTGTTGACTCTGCTTCATCAGTTATGGAAAATTTAATAAATGACAATTCAGAAGAAGTAATAAATATATCCAATGCACTGGAAACAATAGAAGGAAACAACAATGAAGATATTGATGTATCTTCTTTTAATGGTCCAGTTGTTGAACAACTTATAGAGGCAATAACAGGTGGGAAACCAGAGACTTTTGACATTAACAATAGAACACACAAGAGAAGACTTACTAAAGGGCTTAAAGGTACCAAAGAAGCTCTTGACGCTGATATAAAAACTATTACAGATCAAAAGACTGCTCTTGATGATGCATTTGCAAAAAGAAAAGAAGCAAGAGAAAAAAGAGGTTCTTTTGATGTTGACAGTGAAGTAGAATTTAATAATGAATTAGCTCATGGAACCAATGAGTCTACTAGAGACTACAGCAAGATGGGAATTTTGAAAGATATGGTTAAGACATTGTCTCCATTTACAAAGTCTGATACAGAGGTGGTTCTAGACTCACTCAAGACATATAGTTCAGCAGAACTTACAGAAATGTCAAAAAGTGAAGAAGCCAGCACACCATTAAAAGATAAAATAAAACAAGCACTTGATCAACGAAAAAGAAATGATCAAAGAATATCAGGAAAACTATTTAAGGGTTCAGACCTGCACAAAGGTGAGAAAGGTAAAGGTCTTACTGTTCCACAGTCAAAAGATAGATTAATGAATTTTGTTAAAACAGGTATGCAACGAAATGAAATAAGAAGTATAAAAGACAGAGAAGCTCTGAATAAAGCAATAGATATTCTTGAAAATAAAGGATATATAAGTCAAGGTCAATCAACAGCTTTTAAAAAGAGAGTTGAAAGCAATTCAAGAAATGCTACTGATAAAAAAGACAGTAAAGATCTCGATGTATCGTTTCCAACCAAGGATGAAACAAAAGCAATCCTTGATACAACAGTAGCATCATTAGAATCGGCCAAGGATAAGCTAAGAACGCTAAACGATTCTGTTAAGGGCAAAGAGCCTAAAGACATAACAAAGGAAGAGAGAAAGGCAATTAGAGATGTCACTAAAGAAATAAAAGGTCTTTCTGCAGTTATTGATGGAGCAAGAAATCGCAACGGAACAATAAAAACTTCTGGACTTAAAGATACATATGAATCTTTTGACTATGCAGACAAAAATTCACATAAGTATAATGAAGGAACTGAAACAGAAGTTGAATCGGAACCGGTAGTCTCTAGTGAAACTGAAGTTGATACTGATACAGAAGTGGTTCCAGAACCAACACCAATTACTCCATCAACAATTAAAGCTAAGGCTAAAAAGAAAGTTGCTGCCTGGACCAAAGAAAAGATTAAAAAGAGATATGATTCTGCAATTAAGAAGAAGGAAGAGGACAGGGGTCCACTTGATGTTGCTGCAATAGCAATATATGAGACAGAAAATTTTTCTTCTTCTGAGACAGAACAAACAGAAGATACCGAGACTGCTGTTGAGAAAGCAGAACGTGAAGCTAAAGAGTACAATGATCTTCAACAGCTTGAAGCAATCAAGAAAAAAGCTGAAGATCTTCAGAAGAGAGTAGAGGAACAAAAGCAAAAAGACAAAGAATTTGCTATGGAACTTGAAGTAGATGAGAATGGTAATGCTGTCTATGAGAGAGACAGTGATGGTAAACTTGTAAAGGCAAAAGAAAAAACTCTTGATGATAGAATAGATGAAGCACTAGATGAAAACAAAAAGACTTCAGACAAACAAGAAAGAAGTTCAAGTAAAATAGAAGAAGATCTTTCTTTTAATGGAGAAGATTCTGTAGTAAATGATGAACAAACTAAACAAGAAGAAGATTTTACTGAATCAACAGATGAAAAAGAAAACAAAGCAAAAGAAGAAGAAATTATAAACCAATTATTAAATTGTTAATAAAAAAGGAAAAGATATGGCAGCATGTAGTTTATATTCAGCAAACATAACTAAACTTATTAAAAGTAAGAGAGTAAAAGTCGTGGTTCTAAAAGATAAAGACAATGAAGGATCAAGCAAAAAGACTCTTAAGTTTCCTTTCTATAGTATTCCAACAAGTAGTATATATAAACTTGTTACAAGCAATATAAGAACTGGAACTAACAGTCCGTTTAAAGTTATAATGAGACATATAGACAATGCATCAATAGCTAAGAAACTTGCCGGAGCAATAAATTTATCTTCAAAGAAGAGAGTAAATCCTATGCTTAAAGGTCTTGATCCTAAAAATGAATCTGAATCAGGCATGAAATTAATAGGAAGAGCATTTGTGATGGAAGCTATATTTTCTGCACAAAGCAGTGAGAAAGATGCATCAAAGATACATGGACTAAGTGAAGAAGAAAATTCAGATTTAATTACTGAGGGCTCTAGGATAGTTAATGTTTCTGGTCTTGCTCAAACAATAGGAAGAAAGATAGCTCAAAGACAAAAGTATACAGTAAGAGGAAAAACAACAGATATTAATGCATACTATCATAATCTTGGAATGAATGCTATCTATGAAACTGAACAAAATACAGACATGATAACTATTATTGGTCAAGGTAAAGATAAGATAAGTGTTATAAACGCAGGCTATAAGAAAGATCAGATTTCTGACTATGCAAAAAATAAGACCTTAATAGATGGTGTTGGTGTATATATTAATCTCTCTGAAACCTTTGGAATAACAAAGAAAAAGGATCAAAAAGAAGTTCTAAGATTACTTGAGTCAGGCAGATCAATAAAAGAATCTGACAGTGAATCTGTATCTGAAGAGCTTAAGATAGTTTCTGCCACATCTATGCATTTAAATACTATGTCTTCTTCTTCTACAGAAAAAACAATAAGTGAAGAGGCAGAAGAAGATG
Organism: Caldisericia bacterium; assembly: GCA_023146045.1. GTDB lineage: Bacteria > Caldisericota > Caldisericia > UBA6126 > UBA6126 > JAGLCW01. Next base: position 343 of record JAGLCW010000014.1, on the reverse strand, counting down.
TATATACAAAAGAAATAAACACTACTCCGGCATCAATGGGAACCATGAAAGAAATGCAATCCAAACCATCTATTCTTGATGGAGGAATATCTTCTTTATTTCAATACTTCTCAAAGAAGATAGCATCTAATATGCAAGACATGTCAAGTGGTAAGTTCTCTTTTATGGATATTTTAAAGGAGTTCCCTCTTACAAAACAACAAAAGATAGATATCTTTGGAGACATGGACTTTATAAATGGTAACACTGACCTGTTAAACTCAGAACGTGGTAAGATGATATCTAAGACTCAAACTATACAGCATGTTGCACAAAATGCTAATCTATTCTGGGAAGAGAATGG
>JAGLCW010000139.1 GCA_023146045.1 Caldisericia bacterium | reverse complement strand
CTATCCAGTTGGTATCGAATGCTTCTTTTACATATTGCATTTCGAACCCTTCTTCACTCATATGAGGAGAAGAAAGATATATTCGTTTTTTTTCCAATTTTTTAAGTTCCCTTTCTATGGGGTTTTCAATTTCCATGTCCGTTATGCGAACATTACAGACATCATTATTTAGCGATTTACATTTTCCATGTCCGTAATTGGAAATTTACGGACATAAACTATATTATTAAGCTGTAATTAATAATAGTTACAGCTTACATTTTTAATACATTACTAATATTTATTTTCTTTAAGTACTGTTTCAATTAATTTAAATAATTCTGGTAAATCTTCTACTATCAAATGCCAAATAATATTTACTTGAAGACCTTCATAATCGTGAACAATTCTATTTCTAAGCCCTTTAACACCTTGCCAGTTAATTTTTATATGCTCCTGCTTAAAACTAGGATCAAGATATTGGACTAACTCACCTATCTGACTTAGATTAAAAACACATGCTTCAAGAGTTTTTGTGTCGTTAGAAAAAGTCATATAGTCCATTTCTTGAGTATAGTAGATTACTTTTTGAGCATAGTTTCGCATTTTTTCTAATGCTGTTCTAGTCCTCTTTCTCATAAATAACAATTCCTTCGTTTTTTACAATTTCCTCTATTTTTGATTCTGCTATGATTTGCTCTTTGCTAATCATATCTATGGTTTTAGAAAAGGTTTCCGTCAGATTCTCTAGAAGAGCAAAATAATCAAAGCCTTTCAATTGACCCTGACTATCAATAATAAGATCTATATCGCTATGAGAATCTGCAATTCCTTTTGCATACGAACCAAAAAGAATGACAGAGTAAACGAGCTGGTCTTTAACCAGTAGATAAATTTTATCTTTTAGTTCTTGTATGGAATAAATTCTATTTTCTTTAGTCATTTTTATCACCATAAACTTCAGTTAAACCTTTACAATTTCATGAATTCGATGTTATGTAATCGTGGAATATCAAATGCTATAACATTTTGGGATAATGCAAAAAACAGGTTCCGCCAATTCCTTTTACTGCAACACTTTGTTTTCATAGTATACTCGCCACTTCGAATTGAAAATGGTGGCTTCTTTAGTAAATTTGGCATAGCCTTTGCTATCTTTCACGGAAGCGTGTAACTGTTTTGTATTCAATTTAATATGATCTAATAAAAATCCAGCTTTACGACGCACAGTCTCGGAAAACCGTAAAGCGTACTGTTGAAACTTATCAAAGTCAATGGATTCCCTGTGTTCTTGTACAGGTTCAAAGAAAATCTCTGGTGTAGTGAAGTTAATATCTACATAGAGATAATCAAGAATAGCTTTTTCTACTTCAGCAATTTGAATAGTACGTTTTTGTTGCGGTATTGGACGATAACCAAAGTAAAAGTCTGTTTTCACTTTAATGAATTTGAAAGTGTAAGATTGGTAGGAAAATTTCTTACTAATTTGACCATTGATGGAGGATATTGTATCGGGAACATGTTTAAGAAGGTTGTGATAATGCAAAGCATGGGCAAGGCTAACATAGGAATCTTCAAACAAACAATGACTTATTGCCAGCAAAGGTAAATTTCCCTGAAATTGTCCTGTAATCGAGTCATTAACAAGATATAGGCCTTGTTTTATGTGAATAAACCATCCGTTTTTATTTAAAAGATGGATTCTGTTACGGGCAGCTGCTTCGCAATATTTAGTTTTAAAAATTGGTAATAATTCTTCAGTTTTAACAACTTTTCCATATGTTCCAATGGTCTTTAATATTAACTCAGCATCAGTTCTTGATAGTATTGTACTTGTCACTAAACTCTCTTCTCTTCATTCTTAAATAACTATAAACTTCCATAAACAGAATCGTGGGAAAATATACAAACCAGCCATTGTTTCACTTCATTATTCATAAATACATATTCCCTCTTTAAGGGCTACTGTTGTTATGTTTCTTGGTAATTGAGATGTACTTTTAACTTCTGACTCAGAACGAATCAACACATCAGTAGGTATCATAAGAGAAACCAAGGCTCTTTTTACTCTACAATAAATATCTTTTCTATCTTTTTTAGTTAATGCTTGATTTACCACAATCAAGAGATCCCAATCACTATTTTCATTAGCATCTTGTCTGGCTTGGGAACCAAAAAGAACAATCCGAGATACATTTACACTCATTGAGTTTAAAACATTTAAAATTATGGTTCTAATTTCAGTCTCTTGAACCATAGCAGAATCCTTAAATACTTTCTTCTTTTTGGATTATTCATGATTTCCATATTGTGATCTCTAACGTTTACTATCTCTCTATTTTTTTATTGTAGCACTTTGGGTTCATAGTATACTCGCCACTTCGCATTAAAAAGAGTTGATTCTTTTGTAAATTTAGTATGACCGCGGCTATTTTTAACAGAAGCATGTAGTTGTTTTGTGTTTATCTGTAGGTGGTCAAGAAGAAATCCAGCTTTACGCCTGACGACTTCAGAAAAACGCAAGGCGTACTGTTTTAATTTTTCAAAGTCAATTGCTTCCCGGTGTTCCTTTACAGGTTCGAAGAAAAGCTCTGGAGTGGTAAAATTAGCATCTA
>JAGLCW010000138.1 GCA_023146045.1 Caldisericia bacterium | reverse complement strand
TAAGTGGAGGCCCTAATGACTACATTGAAAAATACTGTGGCGTTATTCTTAGCAGTTTTATTATTTGTCATACCTAACTTATCGTGTTCGGAAACAGAAAATTCACAAACTGATGCAGCACCAGATTATTCCTTTTTTACACCTATATCAACCGAATATCCTGCCATAGACAATCCAACAGTAGCTTGGACATACCACTGGCCCGAAAACAATAACATTATCCTAGAAACAAGAACCGCTCCTTGTGCTGACAACCAGGGTAACTGTTATTTTGTTGGTCGTAACGGTTATCTATATTCTGTAGATTCAGATGGGGAAACCAGATGGATTATAGAAAGTTTTCGAGGGGGTAAAGTTGCCTTTTTTAATTCTGTTATACCAAAAGATAAAATAATTGTTACCGAGGAGGGTTTACTTGTACTATCCGGAAAGATGCGATTTATCTCGCTAGAAGGAGAACCTATCTGGGAAAAAGAAAATTGTACCAAAGATTTTTACATGTCTCCAGATGGTACTCTATTCTGCTTTACTAATGATGATAAGCTAATTGGAGTTGATGCAAAAGGACAAACCATGTGGTCTATAGATGTTTCTAAAAACTGTCTCATAGATGATGGATTCTTTGACACAAATTCAAACGGCTATTTCTTTGTTGTCGATGTTGGATCAATTTCGACAGAACCAGAATATCACCTTCTTAAAGCATCATCCACCGGAGAAGTAGTATGGAAAAAGAATCTACCTCTTAACAGACTAGATTGTATTCTCAGCTTTCTTCCCAACAATATAGTACAAGATACTTTTTTGTTAGCATACACTACTCTGCCATACCCTGAAAAAGATCATGAAGTAAAGGGATATAACGATAGAAAGAATCAAGCAGAAAAAATCGTAAAAGCATACGACTTAAACTATGAGCTTTTGTGGGAAAAATCCATTCCAGCAAGCGGAGTTTACCAAGGTAACTATGCAATTGACAAAGAAAACAACTTCTATACATATTTCAACGAATACGATTATTCTGGTAAACACTCTACTTTTACACAAAGTTATCTTACATGTTACTCAAATGATGGTTCGCAAATGTGGGAGAAAACCTACGACAATGAAATAGCACATTGTCCAGTTATTGATCAAAAAAACAACCTATATCTCTGGCTGAATGATTCAGATTACCATATGAGATCACTTACTTCAGATGGAGTTCCAAGATGGAAACTAGAAGTAGATCATACCCATGGTTG
>JAGLCW010000137.1 GCA_023146045.1 Caldisericia bacterium | reverse complement strand
AATTGTTAAAGATAAATATAAGAAATAGGATTACTCTTGAGAAAACCAACAATAGTGATATAAATAAAGTCTGAAGTTTATTCTGGAGGATTAGATGATAAATAACGAAAAATTTTTATCTGTTGTTGCAGATTCGCTAGAACTTGAAGAAAATGAAATTTCTTTTGACACAGATTTCCGGAACGAGGTTGAAGATTTTGATTCGCTTATGGGTTTCTCGGTCATTGTAGCTTTTGACGAAAACTTCCAAAAAAAAATGCCTGTTGCTGAATTCATGAAGTGCAGAACAGTAAAAGACTTATATGATTTTATCAACCGCGAATAGGAGTCTGCATGGCTGAATATAAAATTACCATCCCAATACTAAATGCCAATGATGTATCAATGACTGTTGAAGATATTGCCATTCAAAAACTTAACAAGATACATAAAGGTGATATCCTTTTCAGCGTTGCTTCCTCAAAGGCCGTTGAAGATGTTTTGGCTGAAAAAGATGGATATATTGTTCATAGTTTAGAAAACGGACTAGTAGTTTCTCCTACCGAACACGTTGCTTCAATTTTCTCTACTAAAGAAGAAGCAACTAGAAACACCAACAAATTCCAAAAGCAGCCAGAAAAAGATGTAAAACCAGTAAAAGCCACACGAAAAGCAAAAGAATTAGCCATTAAGTATCATATTGATCTTTGTTCTATCGACAAAACAGGTATTATTACTGAAAAAGATGTTCAGAAAATAATCTCTGAGTCATGAGGTAGCTATGTCTGTTAGTAATATCAATAATATAGCAATTGAGGGGATAGCCTCTTGTGTACCTTCACATGAAGTTAACAATTATGAAACAAAAAACAATATATATGGTGATTCACTAGAGGGACTTATTAGAGCCACAGGAGTTGAAAAAAGAAGAGTATTTGAGCATCATTCTGCTACAACAAAGGATATTTCTGTTAAAGCCGCTGAAAAGCTTTTCAAATATGGATCTTTCTCTAAGCAGGATTTTGGTGCCATTGTGTTTGTCACATCATCTCCAGATAATATAATGCCAAACAACTCTACTCACGTACAATATCTAATGAATTTTCCTAAAAATATAGCCTGTTTTGATATCAATCATGCATGTGCTGGATATCCATATGGATTGTGGACTAGTGCACTAATAGCAAATAACATACAGCAAAAAGTTTTATTGCTGGTCGGAGACACCAATAGTTATTTTGCATCACCGAAAGATAAAGCCACATCAATTTTATTTGGAGATGCAGGAACAGCAACAATTGTTGCTCCTAAAAATAATCCTAATGAATGGCATTTTATGTTCAATACTGATGGATCCAATAGGGAATCTCTTATTATACCGGATTTTGGTTTTCGAAATGAACTAACTGAAAAAAGTCTCCAATACGTTAAATATGAAGATGGAAGCCAACGTAGAGGAATTGATATGAAGATGGAAGGTATCGATATCTTTTCTTATGTAGTTCAAACTGTACCAAAAATCATTGATGAATTCTTTGATCAAGTTAACATTCCAAAAGATGCTATTGATTTCTTCTCATTCCATCAAGCTAATGCCTACATGATAAAACAATTAGCCAGAAAATTAAAAATTGATATGAAAAAAATTCCTATATCAATCGGTAAATATGGAAATACTTCCGCCGCATCAATACCTTTAAACATATGTTCAGAAATGAAGAATGAGATTGAAAATAAGCAGTGTTCAACCCTCATAGCAGGATTTGGTGCTGGTCTAGCAACATCTGTAGGAATAATCAACTTTGACCATTGTTTTTGTCCTGGAGTAATAGATTATTGTGAATAATGTGATTAGCTTTTATACTTACAAAATAGTAATTGTTGAGGTAAATTTTGAGTATTACCTATATAAATGATCTAAGAAACGGTCTTCGTGAATTGTTAAAAAGTGATAAAACAGTATACCTCATAGGTGAGGATATTGGTGACCCTTACGGAGGTGCTTTTAAGGTTACAAAAGGTCTTTCATTAGAATATCCTAATAACATTATTCAAACACCGATGTCCGAACAAGGTTTCACTGGAATGGGAATTGGCATGGCGTTAAATGGATTAAAGCCAATTGTCGAAATTATGTTCGGCGATTTTATCACACTTACCATTGATCAGATCATCAACCACTTAGCTAAATTCTATGAAGTGTATCAAATTGATATTTCCTTTGTTTTGCGAACACCTAGTGGTGGTTTTAGAGGATATGGACCCACTCATTCTCAATCATTGGAAAGACTCTTTTTTGGTATTCCAGGAATTACCGTAATTGCACCAAGTATCATAAATTCTCCAGGGAAAATGATAACCAAATCAGTATATTGTAATCGTCCTATAATATTTATTGAAAATAAACTTGACTACTCCAAGGTGCTCCTACCGACCAATAAACTTATTAACGATATATGTTTCATTAACCCTATTGATTCTGTTCAGAATTTCCCAATGCACAAGATTACCATTCCTGAGATGCAACCAGAAGCCACAATTATTACTTATGGAGGAATGGTTCCTGCTTGTATGAAAGTACAGGAAGAATTGCTTATGGAAGAAGAAATAAGTACTGAGATCATAACAATTTCAAATCTAACTGATATTGATTTCACATCTCTTTTAAATTCAATTGAATCAAGAAAAGTCATTACAATAGAAGAAAGTTGGGAAAAATTTGGTTGGGGTAGCTATATTACTTCCAAATTAACACAGTCGAAACCATTTGAACATACCTCTAATATTGGGGCTAAAAATTGTTATATTCCTGCAGCAAAAGAACTTGAAGACTATGTCTTGCCAACAACTAAAACAATATACAAACGTATTTTAGAGGAAATCAAGTGAAAAATAAAAACAATATTTACAAAAGCCTTTATTTGATTCGCTCATTCGAACAAACTTTAGAAACATATTTTTCAAAAGGACAGATTCGTGGGACTACGCATGGTTGTATCGGGCAAGAAGTAATTGCTGTCGCTGCGATCAACAACATAAACATTGAGCAAGACTGGATTACCAGTAATCATCGATGTCATGGTCACTTTCTTGCTATTACTAATGATCCATTAGTTCTAGCAGCTGAAATTATGGGAAAGAATATTGGTGTTCTCAATGGTCGTGGAGCAAGTCAACATATTCGGTTAAAACATTTTCTTACCAATGGAATAACTGGGGGAATGATACCCATTGCTTGTGGATTAGCACTTTCAAAAAAACTAAAAAATGAACCAGGGATTGTTCTTGCTTTTCTCGGAGATGGAGCCATGAACGAAGGATATGTTATGGAATCTTTAAACTTAGCTTCTATATATCACGTACCTATTCTCTTCTTGTTAGAAAACAATATGTATGCCATGAGTACCAGAAGTGCAAATGTAACCGCAGGTAACTACCAAAAGCGAATTGATAGCTACGATATTCCTTATTTTGAAACCAAAGACAACGATTATTTTACCATTAAAAAAACTTTCCAAGAAGCATATAAATTTGTAAAGTCTCAAACAAAGCCTGCATTTATGGAATGTAAAACATTTCGGTTTTGTGGACACTCAAAAAGTGACAAAAAAGAGTATATGTCTCAACAAGAAATTCAAAAATGGAATTTGGAAGATCCTTTGTTAAAAATACGTAAAGATATCTCAGAAGAAGAAGCTATTAAAATTGAAGAAGAAGTAAAAACCATTGTCAAGGAAGCTTTTCAAACCGCTTCCTCGTCTTCACCTCCAGATCCTACCATTATTTTAAAACATGTTGCCAATTAAATCGTTTGATTCTTTTAACAATGGAGTATTCTTCGATGTTTGGAAACCGCAAAGAGAGGTAATTGTTCTTGGGAGATTTTCATCAAATTCTGACATTCACAAGAATGCTTCTGATAAAATAAGTATTGTTCGAAGAATTGGTGGTGGTGGTACAGTATTGCTTAACGAAAATTCTTTAGTAATTGACGTTGGTATTTATAAAAAGCCAGGTTTTACAGTTAAAGATTATTTTTATATGTTTAATGATATTGTTCTAAAAACAATAAAAAAACAATGCATAAATGCAAAATATGATCCATTTTCATTTGATTTTATATATGGTAATAGAAAATTTGGAGGCGTTACATTAGCTATTCGTAAAAACCTTGTGCTATATGGTTTATCTTTAATTCTAAACCAATCTCTTGTTAATCATATTCAAGAATATTTAGCCATTCCTTCCAAACAACCTACTTATAGAAAAAAGCGAGATCATGATGTCTTTTTAATTCCTTTGTCAAATATTCCTTACTTCAATGAATCATCTTGTATATCAGATCTAAAACATTCTCTACAACAATTCATCTTTAATGAAGAAAATAATGAAATTCAAAATAACAAAAGGATGCAATATGAACAATAAGCAAAATCCATTTTCATTAAATGGGAAAAACATAATAATTACAGGAGCTTCCTCTGGAATAGGAAAACAATGTGCTATTACCTGTAGCGAACAAGGAGCAAACATTGCTTTAATTGCTAGAAATGAAGAACGACTTGAAAATACATATGACCAATTACAGCCTGGTAATCACATTTCGTTTGCACAAGATATTACAGAATTTGACATGCTGGAATCATTGATCAAAGAAATTGTAGAAAAGATAGGTAAAATATCTGGCTTTGTTCATTGTGCTGGGGTAGAATTAACACTACCGCTTCGGAATATGAAACCAGAATTGTATAAAAAGATTTTTGACGTTAATGTTGTTTCAGGTTTCGAACTTGCAAAATATATAACCAAAAGAAAAAATATTGCTGATAAGGCAAGTTTAGTGTTTATTTCTTCTGTTATGGGCGTAATTTCACAACCCGGTTTAATTGGATATTCAGCAAGCAAGGGTGCATTAATCTCTGGAGTAAAAACTTTAGCTTTAGAGCTATCAAAAAAACAAACCAGGACCAATTGCATTTCTCCTGGTTATGTAAACACACCTCTGCTGAATTCTCTTTCAGAAGAAAGAAAAAATATACTAGAAAGTATGCATCCTCTTGGATTAGGAGAACCAACGGATATTGCTAATGCAGTAGTATTTTTACTTTCCGATGGATCCAAA
>JAGLCW010000136.1 GCA_023146045.1 Caldisericia bacterium | reverse complement strand
TTTATTGCTTCAATTGGGAATATGTTGTTTGTTTGCACTCCCAGTCCATTTATTAGAGATTCTACATCAGCAAGATACCAATACTGATCATGCATCCTTGGACCTGTTGCAGCATAGACTACAAACCCAATAAATAACAAAACTACGAAGACAATAAGTATTAAATTGTTTTCTTTTATATACTCTCTAGAAAAATATTTCAATTTTTTGTGTTTCATCATTCCATGTAACTTTCCCACCAAGAGTTTCCGCAATATATCTTAATGGGATAAACGTACTACTCTTAATAATAAGTGGAGGCACATCTAGGTATCTTGATTGTCCATTAATTAATACCAGAATATTACCAATTTTCATTTCAACTTGAATATCATTTAACGAAATAACGATTTTTTTTGATTTCTGAATCCATTCAACTTTAGCTCCCATTTTTTCTGCAATTGATCTTAATGGTACTAAAGTTCTATTTTTAAAAATTACTGGCTTTTGAGAAAAATACTCTTTTTTTTCATCAATATAGTATTCTTTTTCCCCAACATTTAATGAGATAGAAATTCCTCTAGGCTCAACAATTTTGAAAGAAGATGGAAGAAAAAAGTGTTTTAAAATTTCATTTTTACCATTGATAATTTTCCCGTTTTTAAACCAAAATCTCGCTGTCCCAGTTTTTATAGCTTCAAAGATAAAAACTGCTAATGTGTTAGTATTGGAAATTGTTGCTGGTTTACCTTTTCCAGATATTGAAATATCTACATTATTTTCTGAAGATTTAAGTTTTAGTTCTGTATCTTTAGAGTCAAACATAGCACCAACATATACTTTTTTGAAAGTTAGATTTGAAAATTGAATTGTACCAGTAACTTGCGTTAATGTAGATGTTAATTCTTCACAATTCAATAATACAGCAACTTCATTACCTTTTGTATAAACTCCCAAGATTGCAGGTTCCATTTTAACAAATACTTGAGTGCTATTGTTTGTTAAAAACCCACTTGCAGAACATAAGCTTAAACTGAAAGAATTAAAACCAACTAAAATAACTAGTAGTTCTATAAAAAACCATTTTTTATTCATTCTTCATAATAGCTATCTGCTTTCATCATAAGATTACCAGCTTCAAGTAAAGTTTTAAATGTCCCTGCATCTAGCCATTTTCCATCTACAATGTCGTACTCTAGCGTTCCTTCTTCAATGTATAAATTATTTAAAGCTGTTATCTCGTACTCTCCTCTTGCAGAAGGAGTTACTTTGGCAATTTTATCCCATGCAGTTTTGTCATATAAATATGCACCAACAACAGCATAAGAACTTTTTGGTTGCTCAGGTTTTTCTTCAATTTCAGTTATATGATCCCCTTTTATTGTTGCAACGCCGAATCTTTCTGGATCAGTTACTTTGTACAACAAAACTCTTGCTCCGGTGCCTTTTTGTTTATTCATGAAATTTTCATAGAAATATTCTATAGGTTTTTCAAAAATGCAATCTCCTAAAAAAACAAGCATTTCTTCATTTTTAGCAAAATCTTCTGCTTCTTTTAATGCATCTACAATGCCCTTGGCTTCATCTTGGACAGCATAAGTTATATGAACTCCGCAACCTTTACCAGAACCAAAAACTGAACCAAAATCTCCAATATGGCTTCTGTTAGTTACTATCATTACTTCCTTAATGCCACATTTCTTAATATTTGCCATTGGATAATACACCATGGGGTGTCTACCAATTGGTAACAAAATTTTGTTTGTAATTTTTGTCAGAGGAAACAATCTTGTTCCAATCCCACCAGCTAAAATTATACCTTTCATGAAAACCTCTTTTCGTAATCATAGACTTTTATTTCATACAGCACTATGTTAAAGTATAATAAGATTGTTTCAATATTGGTGAAAAATTACTATGAAAGCATTAAAATTTCGATCGAATAATAATAAGTGCCGCTTAGAATGGGTTGATGATAATATATTAGTTTTGTGGATTGGGAAAAAAGAATTTCTTTTTTCTATAGAATCCATACGTTCAATATTTTTTTCAGAAACTTTTAGAGATAAAGCTCATTCAACAGATTTGAACATTATTGGATCAGAAAAAGAAATTCTTGATGTAAATATTAGCTACTCCGATGCAACCAACATTTTTGATTGGTTGACTTCTATCTCTCCACTCAATCCATTATTGGGGAAAAAACCAAATCAACCACCTACAAAAGAGTATTCAAAGCTCAACAAAAAGATCATTATAATAACCATAATTGCTTTTTTAGCTATTACATTAGTCTTTGCTTATATATATTTCAAACAAACTAATTTACAAAATTCACAGTCACAAACTAATCAAAATACAAATTCTTCTGACTTTCAAGAACTTTTCACCAAAGGAATCAAGTTAATCAAAAAAAATCAACTAACAGATGGGATCAATCTTCTTCTCCAAGCAAAAGCAATTAATGCTACACCAGAAATTGATTCAGCATTAAATAAAGCGTATTTTGAGCGAGGGGAGTATTTTTTTCAGAATAATGATTACGAAAAAGCTTTCAACGATTTTGAGAGCATGTTCACCATAACCCCGCAAGCTCAAATAATGATTAACCAAATGAGAATTAACACCTCAGACTGCCTTCCAGGAGTTGACGTTAAGAAAATTCAAGATTTACTAAATAAATCATATTTTTTAACTTTTAGTAAACCAAGAAAAATTTCATCTGGAAACTTAGTGATTGACGGAATCATGTCAGATGATGACACTAATTCTAACCTTATTTGCAAAATATATTTGAAAAATCCTCAAGAAATTTATAGAGTTGTTTTTGAAACTGATGCGTCAAGTGCTATAGAAAAACCAGAAGATTACAATTTTGAAAAAGTATCAGCCAATTTTCTAGGTTTTGCAGGAACATTATTTACACATGGCAGTGATCCAGTAAAAGCATCAGAATGGATTGTCAAAACAGTTCCAAAAGCAAAACTATCATACGTTCAATTTGATAATATTTTCGTTTCCACGTGTTTTAGATTATCTGGAGAACAATACAAACGTACGCTGGAAATTTTTCCAGCATCATAAATCAATTTTTTGCTATGAATACTAAACGATATCTGTCATTTTTCACAATAATAGCAATTTTCATTTCATTCATTTCTTCTAATGCTTTATACACAAAAGCAGCCATCAATGAACGTGTAGATTATTTAGTGATATCAGCTCCGGGGCTTACGGCAGCATTATCTCCTTTGCTAAAACACAGACAAAAACAAGGTTTACAAACCGCAATTTATGAAACTGGAGAAATATTTAATAAATATGCCGGAACAACTAGACAAGATCAAATACGTAATTTCCTTATTAGCAAATATGAAGCTTGGAGTATTCGCTATGTTGTTTTAGTTGGTGACAAAAAAGTAATTCCTTATGAAACATTTTACCCATTTTATCCTAGAGATTCTGCAGAATACAAGAACAATGAGATATCTAGTGATTTCTTCTTTTGTTCAATAGATTCCAACCTTGATTCAAATCAAAATGGTTATACTGGAGAATTTTTTGGAGACGACAAAATATCTTTTCACTCTGAAGTTCGTTTAGGTAGAATACCATTTAACAAATCATACGAAGTGTCAACCATTATCCATCGAATAATAGATCTTGAAAACAGGCACCTCAACAAAAAAACACTTTTAGCTTCATCGGTTTTAAACTATAAAAACGAAGAGACAAATAAACATACTTTTATTAAAGAACGTACTGATGGTGCAGCCTTAACTGAATCAATTTATTCAGATCTTTTAAGCCCACTATCTTACACAACTACTAGATTGGGTGAAAAATCCGGGTTAACACCATCAACTTATCAGGCTGAATATGCACTGAAAAGGAAAAATTTTGAATACCTTCTTCAAAAAAATCAATTTGACATTGTTGTGTGGGAGGGTCATGGGACAACAAACAATCTAATATCAAAAATATGGACAAAGGATAAAAACGGGAATGGTAATGCCGAAAGAAACGAACTTGATGAAGAAATAGTATTAAATTCTGATTCATTTAATGATGTGACTCAAAATCATGGATTATTCATTTCTGGATGCTGTTCAAATTTAAACCCTAATGAACCTACAAATCTTGGTAAAAGTGCATTATTGAATGGTTTTGGTTGTTTTATTGGTGGTACATCAGTTAATTATTATTCCACAGGTTGGACAAATATTAAACATGGTGGCAACCAAACACTAATATACCTCGTTACCAGAAACATTGTTTTAAGAAACGAGAGTTTTGGAGATGCATTGTATAATGCCATTGAAGAATGTAGCAAAAACTATTCATTACTTGGAAGTTATGATTATGCAAATTTTTATTCTTTTAATCTTTTAGGAGATCCAGCATCTAAGCTAGCACCATCATTTTGTAGAACATTTAATGCTAGTTTGGACGAGAATCATAAAGCAGTACAATTGGGACAAAATATATACTACACAGTTTCCCTTGAAAGCACTGGTTTTACAGATTCAATATATATAGCTCCAATTAATTATGACAAAGACAAGTTTAATGTTGAAGTTACTCCTGAAAAATCTTCCATACCTGGATACTTTATTGTAAAAATAACCCCAAGAACTAAAATTTACCCGAGTAGCTATACTTTAACGCTTCAGCTAATGAGTCCATCAAAAACAGTATTTCTATGTCCGAGATTTACAATACTTCCCTATGGAAGCAAACCAAGAGTATATTTAAACTTTCCAGAGTGGCACTTAAAGAAAAACTCTACTTTCACTATTGATGTTTATGCACAAGACCTATCTAATGTTGATTCAACATTTATTGAACTATCGTATGACCAATCAATAATTAGTTTAACAGAAAATGGCATTTTTGTTGGCACCTTCCTTACTAAAGATGGTGTAGTGCCAAAATCTCAAAAATCTTCATATGGCAATGGTACTGCAAGTATTACATTATCTAGAGAGCACATAAGAGATGGCGTATCAGGCAATGGAAGAATTGCTAGTTTTACTTTTTTAACCAAAAAAAATGGTTTTTCAACAATCAGTTTAAGCAAAGTAATTTGCATGAATCCATCACGAAAACACCTTGAATGCGACACTAATAATAGCAGAATTACGGTGTCAGACCTTGGTATGCATATAAATCCATCCATTCCTTTATTTGAAAATGTAACAAAAAGATCATATTTTGAAGAAGGAAAAACCAACGGCAATAAGATTTGGTTCATTGAGAATAAAAGTGAAATATTGCTTGATAAAACAGGTAAAACAAGTTTTATCACACATTTTGCTTCTAAAGAACGTAACAATACTTTAACCTGGTTAGTTCAAAAGGATAATTCTTTCGCACAGATAACCAGCAAGATAACGTTTAATAATGTTACCGAAATACATCTTTGGGTTGGTAGCTATTGGGCTTACATCAATGAAAATTCATCAACATTAGATAGCCCTCCGTTAATTCAAAATGGAAGAACAATGGCGCCTCTGAGGTTTATCTCTGAAGCTTTTAACACAGATATTTTTTGGAACCCAACTGATAGCACAATTACGCTCATTAAAGGTACTCAAAAAATTATTCTTACAATCGGAAACAACAAAGCAATCGTAGAAAACCAAGGTATATCAACAATAGTAATGCTTGATGCCCCGCCAATCATTGTTAAATCAAGAACGCTTGTACCCCTTAGATTTATCTCTGAAACATTTAATGCCGACATTAAATGGGTACAGGATTACAACTTAATAAAAATATCGTATATTTCTTTATGAAAAGAGGTTAAAATGTTTCTTTTAGTAATTATATTAAATGATCCTGGAAGCGTAAATCTTATCCTGTCAAAGTTTTTAGAAATTGATGTTCGAGGAGCAACGGTTTTTAATACACACGGCATGGGTCAAATACTCAGTGGTAATATTCCAATGTTCTACTCACTTAGAAAATTTATCTCTGGTGCTGACAGAACTGAAGAAAATTTCACAATAATGTCTGTGATAAGAACTGAAGAAACCCTAAAAAAGGCAATTCGAGAAATACAAAATGAATTAAACATTGAAGAAGTTGGACAAGGGTTCATGTTTGTAATGCCAGTTCTTGATGTTCAGGGGTTAGCAAACCCATTAAAAAAAAATACAGATGATAACGAATGATAACGAATGATAACGAATAACTTAATATTGAATGTAGGTCTTTTGCTCTTCCTTGCTATAGCTGGAGCTGAAATATTAAAGCTATATAAATTTTTAAAGGATAACTCAATAAAATGACAATGCTAACATCAAACTTAATACTTAATCTTGGATTCATTTTTGTAATTTCCTTGATTGGAGCAGAATTATTAAAGAAATATAATTTTCCTGCTGTGTTAGTATATATTGTTATTGGTATGCTATTAAGTCCGTCTCTTCTTAATGGTGTTCATTCGACACTTTTAACATACGATTCAACAATTACTCAAGTTACTCTTTCGTTGATTGCATTTTCAATTGGTGAAACTTTCCTGCTAAAAAACTTAAAAGTCGTTGGAAAACCAGGAGCAGTGATTTCAATACTTCAAGCAGTATTTACATCTGGCATTGTTATTATTGGATTGTTACTTTTAAATCGCTGGCTAAATCTTTCATTGCCTGCAATACTTTTACTTGGAACAATTGCAGCTGCTACTGCCCCTGCAAGCACGTTTATGGTTATTAGAGAATTTCGAGCAAAAGGTCCATTTACGAATTTTTTATTAGCAGCCGTTTCAATAGATGATGCAGTTGGGATACTTCTTTTTGATATAATGATTGTTGTAAGTAAGTTGCTATTGGGAAGAAGTATTGTAAATCCAGGATTATCCATATTGATACCAATAATCGATATAGCTTTATCCATAGCTATTGGTATTACTTTTGGTTTTATTCTTGCTTATTCATGCAATCGCCTTAAAGGTAGCTCGGTATATCTTATATTTTCCCTTGGCATAGTTTTTTTAGCAACAGGTACATGTATTTCGCTTAACCTGTCACCACTGCTTTGTTGTATGGCTATTGGTGGAGTTTTTTCAAACTTTTCAAACAACGCAACGGAGGTTTTTACAAGTATAGAAAACTTCTTCCCACCAGTTATGTTAATGTTTTTCATTGTTTCTGGTGCTAACTTAGATGTTACTATTCTTCCAAGCGTTGGCTTGATTGGAATTGCTACAATTGTGCTACGAACAGTTGGAAAATTATATGGTACAGAGCTAGCTGGAAAAATCGCAAGAGTTCCTAAAAAAACAAGCAAATATCTTGGATACGCAATGCTTCCACAGGCTGGAGTTGCAATTGGTTTTGCATTATCTATAAAAAATACTTTCCCAGAGTTTTCATTTATAACAACTATTGTTGTTGCAAATGTTATCTACAGCCAAATTGTTGGTCCTATTCTAGCAAAATATGCGCTTTTTCAAGTGGGTGAAGCTACATTACTCAGGAAGAATTCCAGTAAACCTCATATTGCCACAAAGAATTGATGGAGTAACAACCATTCCAGATAATCTTGAATCGTCTCCAACGGCTATAACGTTAGACAATACTTTAAAAATATTATCTGTATATCTAAGGTTTTTAATTGGACTAGCAACACCATTGTTGACAATAAAAGTTCCATCTCTAGTTAACCCAGTTACCTCTGCATCCATTGGGCTAACTGGGTTTGCATACCAGAATCTTGTTATTAAAATTCCATTCTTCATTTTTGAAAGCAATTCAGAAAACGGTTCAGTATCCATCGATGAAACAACTAAACAACTTGGAAAAGGTCCACTTTCAGAAGAAAAAGCTGCGTTTCCAGTATTAATAGTATTGTTTTTTATAGAATACTTATGGTCATATACCATTTCTGAGAATACTCCATTTTTAACTAAATGAATCGGTTTTTTATGAGGATATCCCTGAAAGTCCATACCCATAGATATTTGATATTTGTTTGTTGGATCATCTGTAATTGAAATTTTTTCATCAATTACCTTTTTGTTAAGCTTACCTGATAAATAAGATCTACCTTCTTCAATTGTTTTAGTTCCAATTGCTATATGGTTCATCATTCTAATAAGATCAGCTACTGCTTCCGATTTTAATAATACTGGATAGTCTCCTATCTCTATTGTTTTTGGGTATTTCCCGTTTATACATGTTTTTGCTGATTCATTAGCAATTCTATCTATTTCCAATTCATAGAATGTTTTGCCTGTAGTTTGAGCATAACCAGATGCTCTTCCGTTCATCATTTGTGATTGGCAATTCAAGAATGAAACTTCTCCTTCATTCTTTAAACCATTTGAATTTAGGATAATCACTTTCCGTGTTGTTTGAGAGATACTACCATATGCTTCTATTTTATTCTTTGTGGCTAAGTCAAAAATTGTTTTTATGCAACTAGATGCATCATTACAAAATTGATCGAACGATCTAGTATTTTCTATTGATGAGCCAGTTTTTTCAATTTTCCCAGGGAATCCTATAAATTCTGGGTTACTTGGTAGCTTATTGCTAACTTCAATAAGCTCATCAATAGTTCTGTCAATAGAGTCAACAGAAAATTCGTTAAACGTAGTTTTTGAAACTTTTTTGTCTAAAGCTAGCGTAATACTAACAGATTCTACTTCTGAATGGTTGTTCTGGTGAATTTTTGTTTGAGCAAATCTTAGTAAAGATGTGCTAGCCGATTTATAGCTTATTTCATATTGATAATTTGGCGCTTTCTTTTTTATAACTTCTTGAACTCTTTGAAGCACTTCTGTGTTTATTAAGCTCATTTTATTACTCCTACTTTGATATTTCTGAATCTTGCTGGTGAAGTACCGTGTGAAAGTCTCATTTGTTGACCTGGTTCACCCTTACCACAATTCGGTACACCATATAAATGCCACAAATCAGCATTTCCAATTGCGTCACATGAATTCCAAAATTCAGGAGACACTCCAGTGTACGTTGGGTTTTTTACAACTTCTTTCAATTGACCATTTTTAATGACCCTACCAAATTGAGTTCCAAATTGAAAATTAATTCTTCTATCGTCTATGGACCAACTTTTTATGCCATCCATAAGTATCCCGTCGTCTATACCAGAGATCAGTTCTTTCAATGTTTGATTTCCTGGTTCAAGATTGACTGAAGTCATTCTGATTAATGGATAGTTTTTATAACCATCAGCACGCATCGCTCCCATCGGCTTCACACCCATGATTTCTGCTGTTTCTCTAGAATTTAAGTACCCCCTCAAAACACCACTTTGGACAATGTAGGATCTTTGACCAGCAACCCCTTCGTCATCATATCCAAAGTATCCAAATGCTCCTGGAATAGTTGCATCTGCAGTTATATCAACAATCGTAGATGCTAACTGTGATATCCCAAGCTTATCTGTTGTCATATATGAAGTACCGGCAAATGCTGCTTCGTAGCCATAAACTCTATCAAGCTCACAAGGATGACCAATTGATTCGTGTATTTGTAATGCCATCTGATTTCCCATTATGATAACATCTTTTGTTCCAGAAGGACAAAGTGAAGCTTGAGAAAGTGCTATTGCTTCTTCTGCACATAAAGTAGC
>JAGLCW010000135.1 GCA_023146045.1 Caldisericia bacterium | reverse complement strand
CCATCATGCACAATGGGGAAAACAAAACAAGAAATTGAAGTAATGATATCTGAATATGACAAAAAAAATGGTCTTGTTGGTGCTAGTGTGCGTTTTGGGAATGTACTTGGTAGCGAAGGATCAGTTTTAAAAGTATTTAAACGCCAGATAGAAGAAGAAGGGTTAATTAGAATAACAGACCTTGAAATGAAACGTTATTTTATGCTAATACCAGAAGCAGTCGAATTAGTACTTCAAGCTGCAGCACTTGCAAAAGGTGGAGATATTTTCTTCTTAAAAATGGGAGAACAAGTTCGCATAATAGAATTGGCTCGAGCCTACACAAGGCTAAAAGGGTTTGAACTAGGAAAAGACATAAAGCTAGAAGTTATTGGAAACAGGGGTAACGAAAAACTTGCAGAAGAACTATGGGCGGAAACAGAAAAACCACTTGAAACAGAAAATGAATTTATCTTTAGGATTAGCAGTCAAAATAAAGCTGAATAATTATGTCTGATTTCTTGATTGATAGTTCATCTCCATGGTTTTGTATTTTTGTTCAAACTGGACACGAAGAAAGAGTTCGCATAAGATTAAAGCGGAATCTTGAAATTCAATTAAACATGATCATTCCACAAAGACAGGTAAGGCAAAGGGTTTTGGGTAAGTGGAATGAAATCAGAAAGCCAATATTTCCAGGCTATATTCTCGTAAACAACTCCATGGATGGCACAGAGTGCTATAGAATTAACCGCACAGAAAAAGTTGTAAAAGTACTAACCGATCAAGAAGGTTTTCCAAAGCCAATATTGGAGTCAGAATTAGCACCAATACTAAATTTAATCAGGGATGGTGAAATTATACTACCATCAAAAGTTATAGCAGCAGGAAACTCTATTCAAGTAATAAGTGGTCCACTTCTAAACATGGAAGGCTATGTAAAAAAAGTTAATCTTCGCAAAGGAAGAGCCCAGATAGTACTAGATTTCATGGGAAAAGAAAAAAAGATAGATCTGGGCATAGAAGTTCTGAAAATTATCTAATCCATGGTTGCAATACATGTTAGTTGGTACAAAAATAAATTTTTTATCTGGGCTGAGTCTACAGATTGTATTGAAGATGTTTCTTCAGTTGAATCAGAATCTTCAACTCCAGTAAAACAAAATAGTGCTGAAAGTATTCCATTCCATCCATATTTATTCGGCAAAAATGATTTGTTACTTTGGTTAGAGGGAATATTAGGTAGTGAAATTGATGAAGAAAGATTAACAACCCTAACTGGAATATTCCCTTGTAATAATGGCACACCAGAAACATCTTCAATCTTAGAGCAAGATTCAAAAAATACTCAAAAAAGTAACTCAAGTGAAATAAACAATAGAACAATGAATTCTTTCAAAATAAATTGTTATGCATTGTCTTTTCAAGAGTACGCTGAACTATTTATACAAACTCTAGAATCTTTAGATTTAGGGTACGAAATAAAAGCTTCGAATGACACATTATTCTGGTCATACATTTACAAGTGGATGTTAAAGGGCGTTTCACAACAAATGCTTTGTCCAGCAATAGAAAAAAATGAAAACCTAGTAAACTCTTATTGGAAAATGCTCATAATGTATTCAGATAAAGATACGTTAAAGTACTTGATTGACTACATGCCATTATCTGCATATTGCCTTGGTATAACAACTGAAGAAATTCAAAAACAAATTTCTACTTCTGTAATTTATGAATCAATGCAGTACCTCACAAATGATTGGATACGACTAAAAACGAAAAAGGTATACCTTAAATCAAATAAAAAAGTGAATACTAGTTTCAATCAAAGCAAATATATCGGAGATGAATGGTTAAAAACTCTCGATAGTACTGATTCCAAAATGGAGTATTCAGCAAAAAGAGCACCTAAAGTAGATTTTTTTACTGAGAAAATCAGTACTTGGCAAATGAAGTTAAAACATGAAGATGACACCCCACTTAAAATTTTGTTCCAGTTTCACTATCCCAAAGAAGGATCAGATGAATGGTTAGT
>JAGLCW010000134.1 GCA_023146045.1 Caldisericia bacterium | reverse complement strand
CAGACGGCAGAACAGCAATCAGCCATACAAACCATGTTTATTTACCAGATGTAGACATATCTGTTACTGATATTGAAAACATCACATCTGTAGACATTTCATCTATTCAATGTTATGAAAATGAATATGTTGCAGAATACAATTTCCATACAGACCTTGAAGAGTTGACTCCGTTACCGTGGTTGATACTTGATAACTCAGAGTACACAGGCAACTTTGCAGAACCATCAGCATTGCAATCAAAACTAGTGTGGCGCACAACAGCTACACAATACTAAAGGAGAACCAGATGCTTGAAAGAACATTAATCAGAGAGATGTCACAACCAGATGTCAGAGAATGGCTTGAGCTACATTACAACATTGTCTCTGAAGCATTCGTGAAATATGTCTATGACGGATATACTCACGAAATGAACTATAAACCTATTCGTAAATCTAAGACACGAAAGGCAGTACAACTACAATTCCATAAGGAGAACTGTAGTAAACAGCTTGCACAGAGATGTGTTAAAGAACTAATTGATATCATATAAGGAAATACTATGACTTTTAAAGAAATGATGAACGAAATTGAAAATGGACAAGTGAAGGATACTGATACTCTAGTTCAATTGAAACCAACACAAGAATTGGTAAGACAAATCAGATTTTACATGGATACAATGTTGACTCAATTTCCAGAAGATAAAGACCTACTTGAAATGGTTGAAGTAACACAGAGTGCAATGCTTGATCAGGAAATCGAATTCGTCATGCAAGAACAACAAGACATGCTAGACGAAATGGAAGTTGTCTCCGGACTAACATATGATGAGTGTAAAGGATACTAACCACACTCTCCAGTTATGTGTGGCGTTCTATTCGTGACACATAGAGCAATTCACGCAAGCGTAAATTGATTATTTCATATTGAAATTAAATTGAAAAGGAAATATTATGGCAGAAGAATTAGAGGGAAAAGTATTCATTGAACTAAAAATATGGCCAGACTATGAATGGCTATACACAGATGAGAATTGGTCACACAAATCAGATGACTATATCGTTGCAACTATTGAATCAATCAATGGTGAACCAGATGAAGAACAAATCAAAATTATTGCCAATGGAGGTACAATATGAAGACACTTACAATGCACACAGTCATTAATGAATGGTACAACATGGACGCATACAGTCCAGGCACAGCCAAGGAATGGATTGACGTTGCATCATTCGACACAGAAGACGAAGCTGATAAGTATGCACAAATACTTCAAGCTGAACATGATTACGAAGTGAAACATATTCCAGAAAGCTTCAGTTCCAACGAAGCACCTGAACATGGTAAATATTTTGTAGAAAAAAGAGAGATACATTTACACTCAAGCATCAATGAAATCGAAAGGAAATAACATGCATAAAATATACACGCTAATACTAATCCTGATAGCATTTGCATCAGGACTTACAATTGGAATGAACCATAGTCAAACACAATTCAATCCACATAAAATCAACAATAGTAAAGTTAGCAAACTACAATTTCAAGAGTTGGGTCAATATGATCCAAAATACATGGCATATTCGGACCAGCAAATGTTGGAAGAATGCGAAAAGTATGATATGGTGTACGACTACGAAAATGGTCAATGCAAATATGAAATATTCACAATGGAGGAAGACTAATGGAAAAGATATTGATATCAAAAGAAGAGTGGCTTATAAGACTCATGCAGGGCATGGTAGGAGACTATGGAAATAATCCAGAGAACCAGAGTGAATGCTACTACCATAATGGAGCATTCATATCAAAACATGGAAATGACACTCAAGCACAATCAATGGATTTATACTATGTGCGAACATCCGACTTTTGGATTACTGATACAAAAGGTATTCCATATGAACCACTAAGCATTATCAACATTAAGTAGGTAAGTAGCACACACTCTAGTTGTGTGTTCCTTCCTTCGTTCCTTCAGGCAGTCCTTGCAAGCAAGGACTGATTATTTCATAGTGGAATCCTCAAGGTTCCTGGTGAGTTGTAGGTTTTGGGTTCATAACTCAGCATCATTAGATGTCTAGAAACCTTCCGTGGAAAGTCTTTTGCAAGCATTACTTATAGTACTCCTTTCAAATACTAAAACTCTCACACAATCCTTTCATATTTTTATATGCAAAGGCTTTCCTGTTTTTTTTCGTTTCCAACCACTCTAGTTATTTTTACTCTCTTCTTCGGGAAGCATTTGTTGCGAGCAACAAATGATTTTTTCATAGTGGAATTTTCGTTTCACGACTATAAATTCAAAATTAAAAAGTCTCATAGAGCACATAAAGGACAATCAATGATTACATTACCATCAGTTAATACGGCACCGGCAATCACAGGCAAAAATGCATCAGATTACGAGAAATTCGTAGTAGTAGACACCAATGGTTCACTTGTTGAAGCAGGTAAAGTTGTATATAGTTTAGACCTTGTTAAAGACGATACATTGCAAAATAAAGCAAATTTCCTATCAGAATTGTTTGAACTAGTTGGAATGGATTTCAAAGTTAGAGAAACAAGAACCACTCAAACTGTTAAAGCGACAAGCCCGAAAGACCTCATCAAGGGTTTAAAGGCGAGCTAGACCCTCAACCAAAGGGTTTAGTGCATCAAATTAAACCAATGGAGAAACGGACACATGTTGTTCGACCTTCTCTATTGAACATGGTTTTTTCTACTTTAGATTTGTGCATGCAATCAGTAGATATTGTACACAATACAAAGCAACTATTTAATCAAAATAATAAATTAACACCAAAAAGGAAACAATATGGCAAGAGAAAAGAAAACGGGTATTCTAACGAGTATCAGCAATACAACAACAGGAACTTTTTCGACCGTTGAAAATTCAGTAGGTATTATAGCGGACAGTTTGATTGTCGGTAGAGAATATCTTAAGCCAACTCACATGGAAGCCAAGGTAGAAACACTTGCAACATTCGCTGAAGGTTTAAAAGAACTTATCGCATTGGGTATCGATGAAGCAGAAGCAAAAGCATACTTAAGTGTAGCACTATAATGGCATGGATAACAATAGACGGTACAATTTGTACTACTCTTGAAGAGGCACAATCAATCAATCGCAATTACAAACAATCATAAGGACAATGTGGGACAACCTACATTGTTCCATTATTTTCTTTGTTCGTATTTCAAAACAGATAGAATAACTCAAAAGGATAAGATTTGGCATTAAGAATTACAGCAGAAGAAAGACAAGAAATCAAAGATGAATTCATAAACGAGAACCAGAGTACAATAGGTCACTACTCAACGATACTTGCAGAGTATTGTCAAACAAAAACTTTAGTTAAAGATACAACAATTATTTCCAAAATCTTTCCGTCTTATGACAAAATGGATAGTATAGCTGGAAATATATTATTTATATTGGCAACTATGGAAAATGGTGAGAAACCATTGCAATCTGTTGCCGGTCAAATATCAGGAATGCTATCAGCTTCAGATAATTATTCAGATAGAACAGATGCAATGCACACAGCAATGGAAATATTGACAATATCTGCACCATATGCTGTATTTACATATTCAAGAAATGGTCATCCGATGATAGCAACTATGATATCTGATCCAGATCTTATATCGAAAAACATTCATCTTCCATTGGAAAGACCAACGGAACAGAACGAAACATTAGGTTCGTTCGATTGGCAATTATCAAATGATATTCCAGCAATGTTTAAATTAAATCATATAGGATTACGTGTCAGGCTTCTACAAGAACCAGATGAAGAAATTCCAAATGAACATGATTTTAGTAAAGATGCCGTAAAGCAGAGAGAACTATGCAACAAACAACTTGGAAGAAGATTTCTATCAGAAAAGTATAATGGAAAGAAAATCTTCTTTAACTGGTCAGCAGATTACAGAGTAAGAATGTACAGCGTAGGTTATTATCTGAATCCTCAAGGTAACGAGGTTGAAAAGAACATGATTGAATTGTACAAAGGTGAAAAACTTACATTCAAAGGTATTCAGAGATTGAAAAAATCCATTGCATCAGCATATGGACTGGACAAGAAAACAGAGCTTCAACAAACACAATGGTTTATGAAAAATCAAAAGATGTTACATCTTAGAGTTAGAAATGCCAAAGAACCATATACATTTCAATCACTGGTTCGAGCATGGAAAGATCATCTTAAAGGTGAAACTGTTCACACCATGATAGAGCTTGACTCAACACAATCACAAGCACAAATTCTTGCAGTACTGCTTCACAGTAAGGAGATAGCAGAAACTTGTAATGTCATACCATCGTATGACAACGGTACACTGGTTCAGAAAGACCTGTATCAATTGGTAGCAGACAGAATGAGCGATATAATCGCAGAACAACAAATAGCAGCATAAAAGGAAACTAGATGAAAAACAATACAGAACCAACAATAATTGAAATGAGAAGATTTATATTCAACCAAATGATTTCATTGAAAAATGGAGAAATAGATGTAACAGAAGCTATGACACAAGCAAAACTAGCACACCAAGTAATGGACGGATATAAAACACAGGTAAGAATGATAGAGGTAATAAATAATTCATCTATGAATCACAATGATGTAAGTGAACTAACTAAAGCATTATCATAATGTGTAAAATATGCAATGATGATAGCCCAGCATATGAGCCACAACGTATGGGTGTATCATCTGTACCAGCAATGTTTTGTAAAATTGTAAAACAATATACCGGAGAACAACCATGCAAAAAATTAGTTAGAGGTTTTTCAAGCAAATATACAGCATCAAAAAAATCCTTAGATGGTCCAATTGGATTTGATGAATATATTATAAAAAGGTTATTGAATTCATATACTACTTCGAAAGAAAAAAGAAGAATGTATGATTATCGAAAGCCAAAGTGGACAAAAATAGAAAGATGTATTTATGAATCAGAAGACAGTAAAGATACTTATAAAAAATATCTTGTAAGAATTACAAAAGAAAATAAATACTTAAAAAAGAAAGTATTTATAGATATAAATGAAGCGAGAGCATTTAGAGATGAACAAGATTCACACATAAATTAAAAGGAAAACATATGTCACAACTAACACCAGCAGGAAACCCAAAACTATTTCACAGAAAAGAGATCAAAGCCAGCTTCATGCAGTTCGGATACGGTCAACAAGAGAAAGGTACAAAACACCAACTAGAAGAAGACATGGAAGGAAAGTACAATGATGAGATCTACGATGTATTCATGCAAGCCGTAGATGATATCGTTCCAGGATTCTCGCAGATCATGGAATTCGTAAATGGACAGTGGAACAAAAATTGGGAGGTAGTGACATGGAAGCTACCTGATGATGTATTGGTCCAATGTAAGCCAACCTCGTCAAACTGGGAAGACTTTAGAATTCTTGACATGTTTGATGTGAAAGCAAAAGTATCAGGTGTACGAAAAGAAAAGTTCTCGCTTATACTATTTGTAGGTATAATCCATTCACTTGATGCATACATTGCCAGGCAAGTAATAGAACGATGTAATTTTGATGTACTTACTATACATGATGCGTTTAGATGTCATCCAAACAATGCACATATCATGCAACAGCACTACAAAGAAATATTAGCAGACATTAACAATATTGAATTATTTCAAAATATACTTGAACAAATCACCGGACAACAAGTATCACCTATTGTAGGGAATCTTAGAACCAGTGATATAATGCAATCAAAGTATGCTATCTGTTAAAAATGTTACCTATGCCTTTATGGTGTAGGTAGTTTTTTTTTGTTTTGAAAAAGATAGTCTAGTTAGACTAATCTTTAAAATTTTATAACCTAAAGGATAGAATAATGACAACAACAACAATGACACATGCCAAAAAGATCGCAAAATTAGCACTTCAAGCATATGGAACACATAAAGATTTCACAGCCGGAGAATGGCTAAGAGCATTATCAATGATCAAGACAGATGAATTAGTAAAACAAGAATATAATAAACTAATCAATAGAGCATAATATTCCAATGGAATTCTATTGGAAAGAAATTGAAATATATATGGAAATAAATAACATTATTTAATGTAATATTTCCACTTTTCAATTTCCACTTGAACTCAATAACAAATTTTATAAAAAATGAAAAACAGCTCAAGTAAGATCAAGAACAAATATAAGGAATATACCATGAAAAAACTAGTAATGTGTTTTATATATAGAAACAAAACTGTCTACTCTTTAGAGCAACTCTTTGGATATGATTTTGATTTAAATTGCAAAAGGAAACGATAATGCAAATTATATTAAGCGAAAAAGAATGTAACATAATTTATGAGGCACTCATGACTGAACAAAGAGAAGCGATGATCGATATAGCTAATGATAAGCGTAGAGATAGAGATACCAAGCATCGTACAGAACATAAAGAAGATGTTGAGTTGTTGCGAGACAGATTCAAAGCATATGTATATCTAAAGGATAAAAAATGACAGAACCAATATACTTAAGAATATTAGACAATACAAATTATTATAATCTAATAAAGACATTTCCTAATTTAAAAATAATGATGAGTGGATATCTATCAGAAAATGATAGTAAACCAAAATATTTATTCCCTACATTGGTATGGACAGATGCTGATGGTAATTGGACACATCAACCATTATGGGACAGAAATGGAGAATATATACTTTCAGAATATGATGTTGTAGCAGATAAATCAATCACTATCGATGAATACATGAATATTCAAAAAACAATGATCAAACTCACACAACGAGAGATTTATGACAAACTTTATAAAATGTCATTAATTTTTCCACCAATAGATTCAGATTCTCCAATTAGAGAAGCAAATATCTACGCATCAAAAAATACAGTAAAAGAATGGAGAAAACAATATGGAAGTAAAAACTAAATTTAGAGCAGGCGAAAAAGTATGGTATATGAGAAATGGTACATCAACATCAGTTGAGTTCGATTGGTTCTGTGCAGGGATTAATGATGAATAGAGATAAACTATTCGCAATTCTAGTTGAAGCCGGATACAAACGACAAGACAATGAAAACA
>JAGLCW010000133.1 GCA_023146045.1 Caldisericia bacterium | reverse complement strand
AAATCCGTTATTGGTAGACATATGGAAAGTATTGTTGCTGAAAAAGAAAACCAAGCACTTGTTTGGATTTTTCCGTTAGATTGTGTTATCCCAAATGCAAAAACTGCAATTCTTCAGTCTCAAATAACCATTGTGCAAAATATTGTCAAAAACTATGTGAGCCTTCCAATACCGTTTTATTATAATTTGTCACAAACAGCTTTCCATTACCACCCAATAAGGTACTCAAAATTCAAATCCAAATTTTCAGTTCACCCAAAATTTAATAACCATTTTGCGGATGAAATTCCAAGTGAATGCATATATGAGATTTGGTTCAATGAGGGTTCTGAAAAAGAAAAAAATCTAAATATCATGGAAGAAACTATTACAAAACAACTTTTTTCATTAAATGCAATTACACAAAAAATTGAAAATGATATGTACTCGGTATTGAAAAAAAAATCACCAGTTATTTCTTTGCATTATCCACATTTTAAACCATCTTGGGCAGTAGATAGTCAACTTTGGTACAATTTCACTTTGCTAGATACAGCATGCAAAGAAATTGACAACCAGATTCTCTTATCTAAGAATCCCATTGATAGAGAATTATCATTTTCAAGCATACGGTTAAAAAGAAGAATAATGCAAAGTGACAACCTAAGTAAAGCATTGAAATACTTAAATATCGGAAAAGCAGAAAACCAGTATATTTTTGAAGTTTCCGACAATTCAGTTGAATCCAAAATACGAGAAGGAGATTTTCAGTGTATCATTTCTCCTGAAATTCAACCAGATTTAATAAACAAAAAAACTTACACAGTGAAACAAGGCACAGCACTAGAAAAAATAGATTATGGATCCTACAACACACAAATGAAATCTTTGCTTGAGATTTCGATAAAAGCCTTTAGCAGAGAACGAAAATTGATAGCCATAAAATTTAACTTAAACAAACCGATTATTGAAGATTTGGAAGATGCTAGAATTGCTTCATTCAAAGCAGAATCAATAATTGATCCAACTGTACATGATTTTTTTTCAAAAAAATTAAAATTAGTTCTCGATGCAGTTGGGAACCCAATAAATTCAACCAACACAAAAACAACAGCCAGTGCAATTGGAATATATGAATTGAAAAAACCTAAAGACTCAAATTCTGCTCTAAGTACGTTTTTATGGGATCCA
>JAGLCW010000132.1 GCA_023146045.1 Caldisericia bacterium | reverse complement strand
TACAAACGTTTATTCCAATAGTTTCTTTTGGAGAACCTGGGACCAAATGGAAATAGATCTTCTTGAAGAGAGAAACGGAAAACTCTATGGATATGAATTCAAATGGAAAGATAAGAAAATAACAAAAGGCATGAAACTATTTCTAGAAACATATCCACAAGGATCTGTCGAAACAATAACTTCTGAAAATTATCTTAAATTTGTAGTATAATGATTAAGCAATGGGATTAACTGAAATAACAATTATAGCCATAGGGTTATCTGCAGATTCATTTGCAGTTGCAAGTAGTATAGGTTCTACTTTCAAGAAAATGCGTATTCGATATGCAGCTCTGTTAGCTACAATTGCTACCAGTATCGATTCTTTAGCTGTTGGTGTTAGCTTATCACTACTAGAAATTGATATTTTTACTCCAGTAATAATTATTAGCTAGCAACATTTTACTAGAACATACGTTATTGTTATTATGAAAATTTGCACAAGTCCGACTTAAACGCTAGTTCTGTGGAATTCATTGAGTTTATGTTGACAGTAATATTGGATGTATTGGATTGACTAAGGTAGTTAAAACGATATAATTTCTATGGTAAAATGTTCGTATGTTGTGGAGTTGGGTGTTTCGGCCCCGATTTACACATAAACGGACTACAGATTGTTCCGAATACTTGCGATTGATTAGCGATGGTGAGAGTTCTAGACCATCAAAATAATCGAAGGGGTGGAAGCTATATGCTTACACTATTGATAACACCATAATTTTATAAAGCTTACATGTCTGTAACAAAAACATTTGAAAATCCTAATACCTCAAGCATCCAATTGGCACAATAAGCACCCCATCGACCATCTCTTAGAACAACAACTGCATCGCATTCAAGTCCGTTTTTGTCTCTATAGTGATAAACTTTTCCACCTATTGCTTCTGTTCCTGCATTAAAAGGATGTCATACTCATGCAAAAACATACAAAGAGTTAATTCCTAGAATTACAGAAGCTATTGAACTATACATAGAAAGTCTTAAAGCTCACGATGAACCTATTCCCAATCCGAACTTAACGATATCTATCAGTCGTTTGTCTTAAACAATCTCGGAATTGCGAATCTAGTCGTCAAAAATGATGAAGGAAATGATCTTGTGAAAAAGAAAAGTGATATTACAATTCGCTCAAGTGTAGCAGAATACCTGACATA
Source organism: Caldisericia bacterium (assembly GCA_023146045.1). Taxonomy (GTDB): domain Bacteria; phylum Caldisericota; class Caldisericia; order UBA6126; family UBA6126; genus JAGLCW01. The sequence goes on along the minus strand of JAGLCW010000132.1, from coordinate 4,916 downwards.
CATTGCGGCAACAGGTGATGATTCACAAAGCTTTGAAATGAGATATGAAGACGGAACTATTAGGAAATTCCGAATAGTTCAAACTGAAGGTTCACGCCAGGTAAACAGAGAAGTAAAACATTACAATTTACAATCAGATGAAAACGGAATTTCTATTGAAATAAATGAGGATTGTAATACCTCTCAGTTTTACGGATATATAGAACCTATTCTTTCTAAAATCTGGGATAATCCTGATGACGAAATATATAACGATATTTGATTAAGGTAACTTTTAAATGAAGCAATTATATTATGGTTAGAGGTTATAAGGACTATATTTTAGAGTACGTTCAACAATTCCCTTGCAATGAGCCAATCTATAATGCTTTAATTGCGGAAAACCTCGCAAAGAAATTCAATGTTCAAGTTGAGCAAACAAAAAAAATAGTAAATGTGAATTTAAAACGATTATTCGACAAAGATAAATTAGAACGTTTTCAAAAGGGAATTTACTACAAAACTACATTAACTCCTTTTGGAAAAATGAGGTTGGATCCTGCACTTGTTGTGCGTGATAAGTACATAAAGAATAATGGAAACATTATTGGCTATGAAACGGATGCATCTTTTTTTAATCGTATTGGGTTAAATACGCAAATGCCTAGATACATGTATATTGCAACATATTTGGGAAAAAGAGGATATGGAGTAAAAGAAAAATTACATATAATTCTTCGAAAAGCTCCTACAGAAGTGACTACAGATAATCATTTCTACCTGCAAATTCTAGATGCTGTTGAAAATAAGAACAATATTTCAATAAATGCAAACAACCCTGAAAACATTTTTTTATCTTACATTAAAAAACGTTGTTTAGATATGAATCAACTACAGACTTATGCTAGAAAATATTATCCAAAAAGAGTTTTAAGAAAAATCAATGTATAAACCTGCTTTAAAGGATTATTACAGTGGATAAAACAACAGTTATAGAAATAGCAAAGCGATATGCTCAAAGAATAATTCAACACATGCAACCTATTGAGGTTATTCTATATGGTTCTTATGCCAAAGGAACCGCTAAAGAGGAAAGCGATATTGATATTGCTGTTGTTGTAAGCAAAGTCGAGGGAGATTCTTTAGATGAAGCGGTTCTACTGTTTAAACTTTGTCATCAAATTGATGATAGAATTGAGCCTGTATTAATCATTGAATCACATGACGAAAGTGGTTTTCTTGAAGAGATTCGAAAAACTGGTTACTGTATTTACCCTATAGCTTGAATTGTTCTGTTGACTTTCCTGCATACTTAACATAAAATTATATGCAAGAAAGTGAGGGTATTATTACTACGAATTCAGAAAAAATTCTACAAATGGCTTTGGATAACAATGGAACCATAACTTCTGAGAGAATATCAAAATCTGGAATATTACGATCCCATTTAAAAAATCTTGTTGATAAAGGTCTTCTAGAAAGAATATCACGAGGTGTATATATACTTCCTTCAGCAATGGACGATGATATGCTTAGTCTTCAAACAAGGTTTAAGCGTGGTGTTTTTTCTCACGAAACTGCCTTGTTTATTCATGATTTAACTGATCGCACACCATTTACTTTTACTCTTACATTTCCACTAACATACAATACATCATCAGCAAAAAAAGAAAACCTGAGATGCATAAGAGTAAAAACTGCTTATCATTCAATCGGTGTTATATTGGCTAAATCGCCATGTAAAAACTTAATTCGTGTTTACAACCAAGAGCGAACTCTTTGTGATATCCTAAAAACTCGAAGTAACACAGATATACAAATAATTACCGATGCTTTTAAACGGTATGTCCGATTACCACAAAAAAATATTCCTTTACTTTCACACTATTCTAGAATGTTTCATGTCGAAAAGAGAGTTAGGAATTATTTGGACGTATTGCTATGAAAAATGCAATGCAATTAAAAGCTCTTGTTAAATTTCATACTTAAAGGTGGGATGCTTATTTCAGCTATTGTAGGTTTAGAAACCAGAACAACCATGGATATGGATGTTACTGTGCGTGATCTAAAATTAGACAATAGTAGCTCAAGCAAGATTTTTGAAGAAATATGCAATATAAAGATTTTAGACAACGTATCTTTTGTTTTGAAGAACATTGAATATATGCGTGAAGATAAAAACAACCCAGGGATGCGCGTAGCTCTTGAAGCCAATTTTATGACCATTAGCGTTCCTGTTAAAATCGACATTACTTCATGTGATAAAATTGTCCCATCAGAGTTGGTATATAACTACAAATTGCTGTTCGAATCAAGAAACATAGAAATTTTCACATACAGTCTTGAGACTATTCTATCCGAAAAACTTGAAACCATTATTTCTAGAGGAGATCAAAATACCAGATCAAGAGATTTTTATGATGTTTTTATTCTTTACAAATTACAGAAACTCAATATCAACAACGATATGCTCTGTTTAGCTCTAATTAAAACTGCTACCCAGAGAGGATCATTATTGTTGGTAGAACAATATAAGCAAATTCTGAATTCCATACAAACCAATCAATACATGAATAAGCGTTGGATAGATTACCAGAGAAATTACAAATACGCTGAGAGTATCTTATTCTCAGATATATGCTTGTTGATAGTTAAAATTTTAGATGGTCTTGATATAGAGTCTGGGCTAGATCTAATCTAAAAAATGCATCGAGGAGTAATGGGAAATGAAAGTTAGCAATTGAGGTGATACAATGATTACAGTAAGATTGCCAAAAGAATTAGAAGAAAGATTAAATAAATTGGCTATAGAAGAAGAAAGACCAAAATCTTACATCATCAGAAAAGCATTGGAAGAATATTTGGCAGATTACGAAGATTCTCACAATGTTATGAGCTTTTTGAAGGACAATCAAAAGATTTATCCAAATAAAAAAATAGAAAAGCGTTTAGTTTCCGAATCATCTATTAATACTGAGATGATACAATGATTACAGTAAGATTGCCAAAAGAATTAGAAGAAAGATTAAATAAATTGGCTATAGAAGAAGAAAGACCAAAATCTTACATCATCAGAAAAGCATTGGAAGAATATTTGGCAGATTACGAAGATTACTGTAGTGTCATCAAAATTTTGAAAAGTAACCCAGAAGTTTATACGAACGAAGAAGCGACAAAAATCCTTGGATACTAAAAGATGGAAGTTATTTTGGTCTAAAGCCGCTTTAAAAGATTTAGATAGTATCAGTCATTCTGACTCTGAATTGATTAAACATAAGGTAACAGACTATTTACTTAAGGATCCTGTTCGCATTGGAAAACCATTAAAACATCTCCATAAAGGTACTTATTCTTACAGGATAGGCCTTTATAGGGTATTGTATTCAATTGACAAAGAAGATGTTATTGTATTGGTTGTTAAAGTTGGTAAAAGAGATGAAGTATATCAACTGCGTGAAGAAGAAGCAGTCTATGCTACACCCAATCAAATTTAGATTGAAAAACTCATATTACAATTTGAATAAGCATGTATTTTTGAACATCACTTTTTATTGCTTCAGAATATTTTCTTTTTCTAATCGTTTACCTGCAGTGTTTTATACAGAATTTTTGGATCTTAAGCCGGCAAGACAATATTTATGATTTCCAAGAGGTAACCAAAAACCTCCTTTAGGTGTGGTTGATGGTTTATGGCTACTTTATCCATTGCTTTGAATATTAAAATTAAGTTCAAAATTCTTTCTTCATTTGTTCATGAGAAGTATAGTCCTTTATGTCTGTATTTTCATTCCTTTTCTGAGCTTTTAGGAGCATTTCATATTCGTCTAACAGTTCTAACATGCTGTCGTAAATATCAGGTGATAATAAAACACAGGCTGGTTTATTGTTCTTTACAACAACCTTTATGCCATCTGTCTTAATTTCTTCGAAAATTCTTCCTGCTTCTCCTTTATTGAATCGAGAAATTGGAATGATCATTCCGACAAGTTTTTTAACATTTTCTAATTGTGGATGCATAATTATCTCCTTATTGATAAATTTACAATTGTTAATGTAGTAAATATATAGTATATAATATCGATAAATATGTCAACATTATGAGAAAAGCAACATTAAGCGAAATTACAGATGTGATTACTAAAATCGCACCATCTTATCCAGTGATTAGCATTGATCTTTTTGGTTCATGCGCCGAACACTTGGAAAATGAAAAATCCGATATTGATTTGCTTGTTTACTTCGATGTGCGAACTGCTACTTTATTTGATTTAATTGGTTTGAAACAAGATATTGAAAATAGCTTTGATAGAAAATGGGGTGTATTTTATGGTATCCAAAACCGATAATAAATTTCCCAGTGTTCCCATGGCACGTGATGAGCTTGATACAACGACGTTCAATGCAATGATGCAACGGGGCTTAGATGAAGCTAAAGCCAACAATGCCCAGCTTGCTTCTGATGTTTTTTCAGAACTAAGTCGGGAGTTACTAACCAATCTACAAAAAAAGGTTAAATGAACTATAAAATAGATCAATGAGAAAAAAAGAAAGAAACATAATATGTGTAAGAAAACAACTAAATTACATTACTTTACGGTTAGAACAAGAAGAAGATGGTTCTTACACTGGCTTTCTTAAAGAAATTGACCTGGCATGCAATGCCCTAACTTCCGACGATGTGAAAACTCAAATTGCTAAGGATTTATGGGAATATGCAAATGAGTACATGGAAGAATTTGATTTGTATTACAATTCTCCCAATAGAAGGTCACATTATCCATACGTGTTTTCTGTACTCATGCAATCCAATCCTGTATCTGTTGAAAAAATCATAGGGTGAAAGAACTATGAAAGAAAAGATATCTTTCTCAGATATAGACGAGAACTACAAAATTGTCATTTACAAAGTCAAAGAAGTAATTAAATCATTAATTTCG
>JAGLCW010000131.1 GCA_023146045.1 Caldisericia bacterium | reverse complement strand
TGTAAATAAGCCTTTTTTTGTGCATCAATCATCATTTGACAAAATTCTTCAGCATCTGGAGTAGAATTATTTCTTGCTTTAAAAACATTTGATTCAAATAAATATCTGCTATATATGTCAACAACAACTTGAACTGTTCTAGTAACATCTTTTGTTAGTAAGGAAATTTTTTCTTCTTCAGAAGATTTATCTAACAAATAGTTCTTTGTAATCATTTCATTAAAGATTGAAGCTGTTTCTGCTAAAGGCATTGGTGCTTTTTGTAACAAAGAGCTTTCCTTAAACATTTGTTTATTGTGGAATGCATGACCAAGCTCATGGGCAATTGTAAATATATTGTCTAAACTGCCATTAAAATTTAGTAAGATTCTACTTTGCTTGATACTTGCACAACCAGAACAAAATGCTCCGTTTCTTTTACCTTTTCTTGGCTCTACATCAATCCACCGTTCACTAAATGCTTGTTTCCCCATTTCAAGTAACTCATGGTCGAAAGATGCAAAAACTTCTAAAACAAGCTTTTTCGCTTCTTCAAATGTGTATGTTTTTGGGTTTTGCTCATTTATAGATGCGTTTAATTCGTAAAAAGGCAAACCGTTAGCATAACCTAATTTTTTTGCTTTATACATATTGAATTTTTCAAATGCTGGTAAAAATTCTTCGACAGTTTTAAGAAGAGTAGTCACGGTTTTTTCACTAATTCTGTGGGTTTTTAATGATCTATCTAAAGGAGAAGCATATTTTCTTTTTTCTGTGATGTCAATATATTCACCCTTTAAAGAATTCAAACATGCTGAGGTAGGCTGATCAATTTTCTTATATGCAATAAGCTCTGCCTCATAGCCACGTCTTCTTTCTTCATGAATTTTGCTGTATGCCATATTACGAACAACACCAATTGGAATTTCATGGATCTTTCCATTTTTTTCAATTGAACATGTTAAGGAAGAAAGCATATCACCAGCAAGTTTTGACCATGCAGAGCTTCCATTGTTGGAAAGCATAGAAAGTAAAACTTCTTCGGTTTCACTTAGTGAATGCTTATCTTCTTCTTGCATGTGTGTGAAGTAGTAACTAAAATTGTTTAACTCTTCATCAGAGTCAAGTTTTTTTTGTAATTCAGTGCACCTACCAACCCATTTTGTCATTCTTGTCGCAGCAGGAGTTAATTTGTTTAATACTTTATGGAATCCAACTGAAAAATCTCTAGCTTCTTTATCTTTAGAATTAGCTGCCATACTTAAATGGATCATGCCACCAATCCTTCCAATTTTTAAATAAAGTTTTTCTGTTCTTCTGATATACTCTTTCAAAAATTCAATTTCATGCTCGTGTGTTTTACACTGGTTTGACAGCCAATCAGAATATTGTTGAATCTCTTGTTCTAATGTTTCCCAATCGTGAATAAAATCTGTTGCTTGAAAAGACTGATAAAGTTGCGATAAATCCCAAGTATGATTCATGATAACCTCCCAAAACTATTATAACTACTTGATTGAAATAAAATTTAAGGACATTTTTTCTGTATTATCTCTGTTTAATTCTCTTGAGGCTGTTGTATAAAAAAATTCTCCTTGTTTGCATGTGACGCAAGTGATAATGGATTGTTCCTTAGTTTCTATATACAGATCTTGAATTGTTAAATCTTTTTCGGAAGCTGTACATTTAACAAGCCACCCAGAATTACTTGTAGTTTTCTCATTTACAAACAATACCCAAGTTAGAGGATCGTATATTTTGAACTCAATACTGTTTTGATCAGATATTACGCCATTTAATGTTATATACAAAGGATTTTGTTCACGAATAGAGTTTGTTGTTTTTATCCATATTGGTGTCTTGATTGGATTATTTTGGAAATTTCTTGGGAAAACAAACAACTGTACTCCTTCTGGGTGATCAATTAGTTTTACGCAACTAGCCAGCTCGACCTTAGATTTGAATATCAGAGGGTTTGACGGATTCTGAAGATCAAAAAGTAGAAGGTTTGATTCTTCTGCATTTTCTACTATGAATTCTGGTGAATTTGGGGTTTCTTTTGATTCATAGTAAGAAATAATTTGAGTATGATCAAGCATTGCAAAAGTATCTGATTCGTAATTGAAATCAGCTGGATGCCATATGTATTTATCAGTTTCAGGAATTAGTAACTCGATGCCTTCCCCAATGTTGGAGCCTTTTTGTGGGAAAAAAATATATCTATAAGGATTGTTACTGTAATAGTAATAATTGGAAACTATAAGAAGATATCCAGACTTAAAAGCATGGAATGAAGACAATCTGTAGTCCTTTTGATTATCTTTATTAGTTGAAATAAAAGAAAACTTATTCTGGATTTTGTACTCTATTGGATTTGCGATATCGTTAAAATTTAAAATAATGAATTCTTCTTTTTTTTCTTGGAAAAACATCATCTTATTCATTGAATCCATCAAAAATGAATTCGGTAAAACTGAGTATAAATCTTTTCTGTTGCTCTTGTTATCATTTTCCCAAATTGTTTCAGATTCTTCACCAAATGTAATAACATTTTTCCAAAGTGTAAACTTTTCAGTTGAATATAATGGGTTCATCCAGTTATTGATTGATGCTGAGTTTTGATCTATATTTTTAATTTCTTGTTCTGTTGTTATCAAACATATTTTGTTTTTAAAAGTGTCACTTTCAATGTTCTTGTTTTCTTGATTTGATGAAGAAAAAAAGAAACATCCTGATTCATCAACGTTAATGATAGCTAAAAAATCAGAGATAACTGACTCGTATGAAGTTGCTTCTAATGTGGTTTGGTTCAACACTCTTGTTGGACTATTGCTTTTTTTGTTGCACCCAGATAGGAATGATGAAGAACAAACTACTGCTACTATCGTAAAGCAAGCAAAAATATTATTTTTCATGCTACTCCTCTGTGGCTATAAAAGAATTAAATAATTATACTTAATTATTTTAATTTATCCAAAAAAATGATTCTTCCTCAAGGATTCGACTTCTACAATTTTCTTTATTAAGTGTTGCATGTATAATTGAAATTTACTGATTAAAATTTTCAATATTCGATTTCTCAAGGAGGGCATTATGGAATTGTGGGGAATGCCATTAAGTACTTCTCTTGCTTTCTATGTCTTGGCAGCAACAGTTATTGTAGCTATAGTGTGGACAATTGTTACTGGATTGAAAAACAGGGGGAAAGATGAGTAATATATGGATTCATATTTTATTTTTAGTCTTGTATTTCATTGGTTTGATATTCATTGGAGTTTACACTGGGAAAAAAGCTAAATCATCAGAAGACTACCATTTAGGTGGTAGGAGCATAGGAGCTTTTGTGAGCTCATTATCTTTTGTTGCTGCATACTTTAGTTCTGTAGTAATAATTGGTGGAGGTGGTTTTGGGTATAAATATGGATTAGCAACTATTTGGATTGGCGTAGTTAATGTTTTGGTTGGATGTTTTTTGGCGTGGGTTATACTCGGTAAAAAAACAAGGGTTATGACTGCGAAACTACACGCAATATCTTTACCTGATTTCTTCCAAAAAAGGTACAATTTACAGTTTGCTAAAACATTTACTTCAATAGTTATAGTGCTATTCCTGATAATATATAATGTGAGCATATTAAAGGGGCTTGGTAACACATTTGAAGTAATACTAAATATTCCATATACAACTGGATTGTTGATATCCGGCGCCATAGTTTTAGTGTATGTTATGTTTGGAGGTTACCTTGCGGTTGTTTGGACGGGATTCATTCAAGCAATAATTATGATATCAGGGCTGGTATATTTATTTTTTGTTACAATCAGTAAAGTTGGTGGATTAACCACAGGCGTAGCCAAACTACAAACTATTCAGCAAAGTCTTGTAGAAACTCCTGGAGTATGGGGGTTTACTGGTCTTATATCCTTTATGCTAGTTGTCAGCCTTGGGGTTTGGGGAATGCCACAAATGGTTGCAAGGTTTTATTCAATTAAAGACGGGAAAGCCATTAGAATAGGTGCACTGATTGCAACAATTGGTGGAACTATGGCAATTATTCCATATTTATTAGGCGCTTTAACAAGGATTATCTATCCGCATATTGTCGATGTTGATTTAGCGTTACCTACGCTAGTTAATGGAATAATGCCAGTTTTCGGGATATCTCTTTTCTTTATTGGAGTTATTGCTGCTGGTATGTCTACTTTTTCATCGATACTTATAACTTCTTCCACTTCTTTAATAAAAGACTTATGGACAGACAGTTTACATAAAAAAATGACCGAGAAACAAGAAATTGTGTACAGTCGGTTTATTAATGTTGCTATTGGAATAATATCAATTGCTATAGCCTGGAATCCACCCGGGTTGGTACTAGAATTAACAGGGTTTTCTTGGGCGATAATCGCTTCTACGTGTTTGGCTCCGTATGTTTTAGGGTTGTATTGGACAAAAGCAGCAAAATTTGGTGCTTTAGCATCTATGACTGGCGGCTTTGCTGTATCGTTATACTGGATGATTTTTACGCCTTATCCAGTACATGGATTTATCCCAGGAGTAGTTGTTTCGTTTGTTTTATTCTTTGTTTTTTCGTGGATTAGACCATTTAAAAAATTCGGATAAATTTTAAGTTAAGATACTTTTAAAAAAGGGAGTTAGTGCTATTAATAGCACTAACTCCCTTTTTTAATGTAAATGACCAACTAATGGAACAGCATGGTGTCACAATTTTGTCATCTTTAGTATTATATAGGATATAATTGAACTATGGAATGTACTGGTGCAAAAAGAATTTTACGTTTTAAGGTATTAGATTCTACAAATACATATGTCCAAAAAAATATGGACTTACTTTTAGATAGAACTGTTGTTATAGCGGAGACACAAACAAACGGGAAAGGCAGATTTGCTAACACTTGGGTGTCAAACAACTCAGAAAATTTGTATATGTCATTTTTTCTAAAAGGTAATCAGAGATTATCGAAAATGGCAGTAGAATTGACGCAGTTTATGTCTGTTGTTTCTGCAATAACTGTCGACAGTTATATTTCAGACATTGGCTTAATGTGTCAAATAAAATGGCCTAATGATTTAATGGTGAACAGAAGAAAAATTGCTGGAATTCTAGCGGAAAGCAAATGGATTGGGTCCTCATTAACTGGAGTAGCTTTAGGAATTGGAGTAAATTTGAATATGAATAAACAAGAATTATTGCATATTGACAAACCAGCTACTTCACTAAATGTATGCATAAACAAGCAAGTTGAAAAGGAAACGTTTATTGAACAATTTGTCACAAATTTTTTTCATTTGTATGAAAAATTTTGTGAAAGGGGTATGAATTATTTCTACTCTGAATACAATAAACGTTTGATTTACTAACGGCATAAGTACTGTATTAGTTTCAAAGGAGTTACTGTATGATTATACAAGGATTTTCTATAATGCTGTCAGGCATGGGGACAGTATTTGTGTTTTTAGTGATCTTGATTTTTTCAGTAATCCTTATGTCTAATATTATTTCCATGTCTTCAAAAAAAACTGGTCATTCATTACAAGAAAAGCATAATCATAGGATTATTGCAGCTTTAACAGCTGTAGCATTTGACCAAATAGAAAAACAAAAGCTTCAAGAAGAGGTACAATAATGAGTAAAAAATACATTGAAGTAATGGATACTTCATTTAGAGATGGATTCCAATCTGTATATGGAGCTAGAGTTTTAACAAAAGACTTTCTTCCAGCAGTTGAAGCTGCAGTTGAAGCAGGCATAAAGCATTTTGAAATTGGTGGTGGAGCAAGATTCCAAAGTTTGTTTTTTTATTGTAATGAAAATGCTTTTGATATGATGGATACTGTGCGTGACTTGGTTGGACCAGATATTAACCTTCAGTCGCTTTCTAGAGGTGTAAATGTTGTTGGCTTAGAATCTCAACCAAAAGATATAATTAAGCTTCATGCCGATTTATTCAAAAAACATGGCATGACGACAGTTAGGAATTTTGATGCATTAAATGACCCAGACAATTTAATGTATTCTGCTGAATGTATACATAATGCAGGATTAAAGCATGAAGTAGTAATAACATTGATGGATTTACCACCAGGGTGCAAAGGCGCTCACGATGTCTCATTTTACAAAAAGGTTTTAGAGTCAATTCTTGAAAGAAATATGCCTTTTAATTCTTTATGCTTTAAAGATGCCTCCGGAACATCTAATCCAAATAAAGTCTTAGAAACAGTTCGCATGGCAAAAGACATTTTACCAAAAGAGATACAAGTTCGCTTCCATACTCACGAAACTGCAGGCGTTTCTGTGGCATGCTATTTAGCTGCACTCGAGGGAGGGGCTGATGCTATAGACCTATCAAGAAAGCCTGTTTCTGGAGGCACCGCTCAACCAGATATATTAACAATGATACATGCATTAAAATATACAGATTTTGATTTAGGTTTGGACGAGAAAAAAATTCTTAAATCTGAAAACGTTTTCATGGAGTGCATGAAAGACTATTTTCTTCCACCAGAAGCACTAGAGGTGCAACCTATCATTGTATTTTCTGCACTACCAGGTGGAGCCTTAACGGCAAATACTCAAATGATGAGAGATAACGGGACATTAGATAGTTTACCGAAAGTTATTGCTGCTATGGAAGATGTGATAAGAAAAGGCGGTTATGGTACGTCTGTAACTCCTGTTTCTCAATTTTATTTTCAGCAAGCTTTTAATAACGTGATTTTTGGTCCTTGGGAGAAGATTGCTGATGGATATGGGAAAATGGTCCTGGGATATTTCGGTAAAACTCCATCAAAACCAGATAAAAAAATTGTAAAGTTAGCTATGGACCAGCTTAATTTAGAACAAGCTACTAAAACAACAATCGAAATGCAAGATGAAGATCCAAACAAAGGAATTGCTGCCGCTAAAGCAGTTTTAAAGAAGAATAAACTAGAAGAGACACAAGAGAATGTATTTATTGTAGCTTCATGTAAAGAAAAAGGCGTACAGTATCTTACTGGTAAAGGGAAAGTCCTAATTCGAAAGAAAAAACAAATTAAGAAAAGAGAAAGCAATACGCCTTCAAATTATTCCGTTGAACTAGCTGGGCAAGTTTATAATGTTAAATTAGATGGTGGGAATGTTATTGTAGATGGGAAGGAATACTCAGTATCACTTTTAGATAAAGAAGAAAGTGATGTAAATAATCAAAAACCATCTAAAAAAACAGAAAAGAATATAATTCAGGCTCCAATGGCTGGGCAAGTTCTAAAAATACTAAAGAAGAAGGGAGATAATGTTCGCGAGGGGGACATTGTTTTTATGTTAGAAGCAATGAAAATGGAAATTGAAGTTAAAACTCCTTTCGCTGGAACTATCTCAAACATATTAGCTAGTGTTGGCGATTCTGTTTATACAAACCAAGAACTTGTTGAAATTCAGTAAAAAGTTGAAGTGGAGTAAAATCTAATGAGCACAATAAGCATGTTACAGCATTTGTTTCAATCCACTGGATTATATTCAATAACATGGGGACAAATTGTAATGATAGTTGTAGGACTAGTTTTAATATGGCTAGCAATAAATAAACAATTTGAACCATTATTGTTAATTCCTATTGGTTTTGGTGGGATACTCGCAAATGTTCCATTGGCTGGTATTTCTGGTCCAGATGGATTTCTTGGGTTAATATACCAGTTTGGCATACAAACTGGAGTTTTTCCTTTGATAATATTTATGGGTGTTGGCGCTATGACAGATTTTGGACCATTGATAGCTAATCCAAAAATGCTAATACTTGGTGCTGCAGCTCAATTTGGAATATTTTTTACTTTTTTTGGATCATTACTTTTAGCGCAGTATGCTGGGTTTCCATTTGGACTTAAAGAAGCTGCTTCTATAGGTATTATTGGCGGAGCAGATGGGCCAACGGCAATCTTTGTAGCATCTAGGCTTGCACCGCAATTACTAGGAGCAATTGCTGTTGCTGCATATTCCTATATGGCTTTGGTACCAGTCATACAGCCTCCAATAATGAAATACTTAACAACTAACAAAGAAAAAGTTATTGAAATGAAGCAACTTAGATCAGTTTCAAAAACTGAAAAAATATTGTTTCCAATACTACTGCTTCTTTTATGTATAACAATGTTACCTTCGGCAACACCTCTAATTGGGGCCTTAGTATTTGGTAATTTGATAAGAGAATGTGGAGTAACAGAACGCTTATCAAAAACATTGCAGAATGAACTCACAAACATTATAACAATCTTGCTTGGACTGGCGGTTGGTTCTAAGCTTGGAGCAGAACAGTTCTTGAATTTAAGTACAATCGGGATCTTATTGCTAGGGCTTGTAGCTTTTTCTATAGGAACTGCAACTGGAATCCTTTTCGCAAAATTGATGAATGCTATGTCAAAAAATAAAATTAATCCTTTAGTTGGAGCTGCAGGAGTTTCTGCTGTACCAATGGCAGCAAGAGTGGTAAATAAAGAAGGACTAAAATACAATCAACACAATTATTTGTTGATGCATGCCATGGGACCAAATGTTGCTGGAGTTATTGGTTCTGCTGTCGCTGCAGGCGTATTCTTAGCAATACTTCTATAAAAACAAACTAATCCTTAATAGTTTTTATCATTTCGCGATAAAAGCGTTTTTGCGTATTACCTTTTTTGTTCGTGTAAATTGTTACTTGAAGGCTACCGCTTAGTTCCCATGAGTCTTTTAGTTTTTCTTCTACCATAGTTCTTAATTCAACTAAAGTATACGCTACGATTACATCATATTCTGTTCTCATAATGAATGCTCCTATTAAGAGAAAATTTTTATACATTATACCAAGTAAAATAAGAAATTGATTTTAGAACTTTTTTTTCTTCTTTTTCTACTCATGTTAATGCAGATATTTTTCCATATTTGATGAAAAGTGGCTCTGTTTAAAGTAACAAATGCATCTTACCATGTGTTCGTATTAATCTGGGCAAGTTAAAAAAATATACTTGAAAAAAAACTTGTATAGCATATAATTGGCATATGCTAAAAATAGGAGTACTAAAATGACTCGAGGGTGTAAACAAAGAAGAATTGGCTTTAAAGCAAAGATTGATTTCTATAAACCACAGGGTGTGCCTGTACATTTTCTTGAAGTTATATTACTTAAAGAAGATGAAATAGAGGCAATTAGGCTCGCCGATGAACAGGGCTTATATCACGAGGCGGCGGCTGAGCACATGCAAATTTCAAGACAAACTTTTGGAAATATTTTAAGAACAGCAAGAAACAAAATTGCACAAGCTTTGATAAACGGCAAGGCTATTCAAATCGAGAACTTAGGGAAATACCAAAATAGTAAAAACAGTAGTAGTGTTAATGCAACAAATGAAAAATTTAACATGTTGGAAAATACCAACAGAAAGGAAATTTAAATGCCAAGATTTAACGGAACCGGACCACAAGGAAAAGGATCTATGACTGGAAGAGGAATGGGGCGATGTAGTCCACAGAATAACGATGGTGTAAACCAGAACAATGCTGAGGTCGACCAAAATAACGCACGGGTAGCACCAACTACTAACAGATTTTTTGGTTGGTTTAGGAATGGCTTTGGACGTGGCAATGGTCAAGGATTAGGTAGAGGTCAAAACCAGAGATCTGGTAGAGGATCTGGTAGAGGTTTTTGGAATAACAACTAGAAAGGCGATAAAAATGAAAATAGCATTTTGCATTCAAGAAGATAAAGGAAAAGAATCAATTTTAGATTCAAGATTTGGAAGATCTCCAGGATTTCTTATATACAATACTGAAGAAGACGAAGCAAAGTATATAACAAATAAACAAAACTTAAATGCTGCACAGGGCGCTGGAGTTCAATCTGCACAAAATATAGTTAATGAAAAAGTAGACGTCTTAATAACTAGAAATTGCGGACCAAAATCGTTTTCAATTCTTTTGGAAGCTGGAGTAGAAGTATACTTAAGTAAAGACTCTTCTGTACAAATTGCATTAGATAAATTTAACAAAAATGAATTAACAAAATCTGGTAATTCTAATGTTGAAGGTCATTGGTAAAATGGACATAGCTATTGCTTCCGGAAAGGGTGGGACTGGTAAAACCACCCTTTCGGTGTCATTAACACTATCTTTACAAGCTTTGACAAATAAAAAAGTTAGATTACTAGATTGTGATGTTGAAGAGCCGAATTCGCATTTATTCCTCTCTGTGAAATCAAAAACCATTGAAGATGGATGGGTGGAAAGTTGTGAGTTTGATGCTGAAAAATGTACAGGATGTAATAAATGTGTCGAAGCATGTCGTTTTAATGCCATTGCAATTGTAAAAAAGAAACCAATATTTTTTTCAGACTTATGTCATGGGTGCGGAGGATGTGTTCTTGCATGTAAGTTTGATGTTATAAAAAGCGTTAATAGAAAAATAGGAAAAATTGTTACAAAAGAAGGCAATAATGTAATCTTAAGGTATGGAGTGCTTAATATTGGAGAAATTGCTTCGCCACCACTTATTAAGCAAGTACAAATAAGTGACCCAGAAATTGGATTGACTATTATTGATTCACCTCCTGGAACATCGTGCTCTATGGTTACATCGGTAGAAAAAGCAGATTTTGTAATTTTAATTGCTGAATCTACTGCATTTGGGTTAAATGATTTAGAAATAGCAGTTGAAACAGTTAAAGGTTTGCATAAATCTTTTGGAGTAGTAATTAATAGAGATGGCGCTGGAGATGATAGAGTAGAACAGTATTGTAAGAAAGAATCAATAGAAATATTAGCTAGAATACCAGATTCACTGAATGTTGCTAAGCACTATTCTAATGGGAAAATTGCTTGGGGAATAGATAAAGAATTTACTAGCAATATTGATGGTTTAGCGACCAAAATAATAAAAAGGTTTTCATTATGAAAGAATTATTAGTTATTAGCGGAAAAGGTGGAACCGGAAAAACAAGTGTAACCGCCTCGTTTGCTGCATTAGCCAAGAATGCTGTATTTGCAGATTGTGATGTTGATGCAGCTGATCTTTATCTACTTTTTGACATCGAAACAATAAAAAAAGAAGAGTTTTATAGTGGTACTGAACCAGCAATCATTCAAGATAAATGTGACCAGTGCAGCATATGCTATGATTTATGTAAATTCGATGCTATAGGGAAAACACTTGATAGCAAAGGAAAAGTTAAATTTGAGGTAAAGCCTTTTTCTTGTGAAGGGTGTGGAGTTTGTATAGATAATTGTCCAATTAGTGCTATTAAAGAAATGGATAGATTATGTGGGCACATATATCTTTCAAAAACTCAATATGGTACATTGTCTCATGCAAAATTGTTGCCAGGCGGAGAAAACTCTGGTAAATTGGTGAGTGCTGTGCGAAAACAAGCACATGTTTTCGCTAGTGAACATGGAGCAGAATGGTTGCTAATTGATGGATCTCCTGGAATTGGTTGTCCTGTGATTGCTTCTGTTACTGGAGTTGATAGAGTACTACTTGTAACTGAACCTACAGTCAGTGGTATACACGACCTTGAAAGGGTATTCCAATTGTGTAAGCATTTTAAAGTTCCAATATATGTTTGTGTAAATAAGTTTGATTTAAATATTAAGAATACAGATTGGATAAAAAACTACACAATTGAAAATAATGAAACATGGATAGGTACAATTCCTTACGACAATAGTGTCACAGATGCTCAAAATTTGGGTATACCTGTAGTGAACCTTCCAAAATCTTTGGCTGGGGAGAGCATTAAGGAAATGTGGGCTAAAATTAAAACCGATACAGGAGAGATAAAATGATTATTGTAATACCTTGTGTTGATAAGAGACTTTGTATGCATTTTGGGCATTGTGAACAATTTGCATTTGTTAACGTAAACGAGAACAATGAAATTGAGAAAACAGAAATGGTAACTCCACCATCCCATGAGCCAGGTTTATTGCCAAAGTGGTTGGGAGAAAAAAACGCTAACGTTATTATTGCTGGCGGAATGGGATCACGTGCCCAAGCATTGTTTCAACAGAATGGAATAAAAGTAGTAACCGGAGCAGTATCTGACACTCCAGAAGATATTGTAAAAGCATATTTCGAAAACACATTAAAAACAGGAACCAATTCTTGTGATCATTAATAGCTGGAAGAAGAGTATTTAGCAAAATAGAAACTCCCGCTCGTAATTTTTTTGAGTTTCTATTTTGTTATTTAATCGGATTATTCAATGCAAATTGAAATGTGAGAATTATTAATAAGTGAAAAAATATACCGGCTACTCAGTTTCTTTTTTTGTAAATATTGATAAGTAACAGAACTCCAACAACGATAAGTGCTACTGGCCAGAGATTCCAGAAATATTTACTCATATGAGGGATTTTTGAAACAAGTTGAAGTAGAAGCAATGTAATAAAAATCCATGCAGTAGTAACATATGATTTCTTTATTGTTTCTTTTGCAAGAAACGCAAAAGCAAATGAACCACCTATCAATATAGTGAAAATAATTATCGATCCATATGAAATTGGGAAAGATAATAAAAAATCTAGCATTATTAGAAGTGGAAATGTTACAAGTAAAAATCCAGGGATAACTGAAGATAAAGAATTGTATAAAAATGTGTCAACAATAAAAAGAAGACCAACAAAGAGCGAGAAAGCTGCAATGAATAGAACAGTGTAGGAAAGCCTTGAAGGAACTTGACCTATTAATATATTTATACCAATAAAAAATAGTATCAGACCAATAATATTTTCTGATAAAGATATGTTTAAAGAATTATCTTTTGTTGAGTTTTTGACATTGAACATAGATTACTCCTTAATAGTTATTACTTGGATAAGGTTTGTGTTACCCTTTTGTCCTATCGGCGTGCCAAGAGTTACTATTACTTTGTCTCCTGGATTCACTAAATTGTTGTTCAGTAGAAATTCTTGAGTTATCCTCATTGATTCTTGTACATTGTCGCTTAAAGAAAAATGATATGCTTTGGTTCTCCAAAATAAACCACATAGGTTTTGGACTCTTTCGTTGTCGCAAATTGCAATTATAGACGCATCTGGTCTGTATTTTGCAATTCTTCTAGCCGTAGAACCAGATGATGTTAAGCACACAATACATGATGCATTTATATATCCTGCGGTCCGTGATGCACTAAATGCAATAGCATCAGAGATGTTGTTTTGAACTGTATATGCCATTGAATCGTTGAAGGCATCTTTTTCAAAGGATTTTTCAGCTCTAATAACAATTTTGCGCATAGTTTGCACAACCCATACTGGATTAGAGGATACAGCGCTTTCTGCTGAAAGCATAACTGCATCGGTACCGTCTAAAATCGCATTTGCTATATCTGCTGCCTCTGCCCTTGTAGGAGTTGCACTTTTTATCATTGATTCAAGCATTTGAGTAGCAGTAATTACTGGTTTCCCCATTTTGTTACAAAGGCGAATAATTTGTTTTTGAATATGTGGAATATCTTCAATAGAGAGTTCAAGGCCTAAGTCTCCCCTTGCTACCATTACTGCATCAGAAAGTTGGATAATATTTTCTAAATCTTTTATTGCTTCATGTTTTTCAATTTTGGCAATGATTCCAATATTTACATCAAAGTCTTTAATAATCCCTCGAATTCTAAAAATATCTCCAGCACCTCTAACATACGATACTGCAACGTAGTCACAAATATTCTTTTTACATAAGAAAGAAAGCCAACTAATATCCTCTTCTGTTGGGAAAACGATCTGAATTTTTGAAAGTGGGAAATTTATACCTTTATTCGGTTTTAAGACTCCTCCATTTAATGCAGTACAATTAATAGAATTTTTATCTCTAGATGTAATCTTAAAGCGTAACTGTCCATCATCTACAAACAAAATTTCACCAGTATTTAAATCATCAATAATGTCTGGATAGTTCAGAGAAATATCATTTCTATCTTTTGCTTCTCTTACAAATGTAATTTCTTCATTCTCAGAAACCGTAATGTTTTCTTTAAGCTTATTTATGCGGATTTTTGGTCCAGGTAAATCGGCTATAATTGTAGCTGGAGTATCAATTTCTCTCGAAGCATCTCTAATCAATTTAATGTACTCTTCAACTCTTTGTCTAGAGCTATGAGAAAGATTTATTCTAAAAATAGTTGCTCCAGCTTTCATTAAGCTAATTAAAGTACTCTTATCTGATGAAGATGGACCAATTGTTGCAATAATTTTTGTTTTACAAGGTTGATTAGTTTTTAAAATCATAAATAATCCTTTTTTTTATAAACGATGCATTGTTTACATTGTAAACCTAAAATTTGATTTCTAAGGCAATCCAATTCATAGCATAATTTTCTAGATCTATGCATTTTACCTTGGTTTATCTGTTTATATATTGGACAAATTTCTCTAAATTCTGTTGAACAATGAGTTATTTCAAAACAATACTTAGAGAAATTTTTCTCAATACATTTTAAAAACAATGGAAGAAAATTTTCTGGTACTTCAAGTTTTCTTATCTCAAGAATTAAATCTGTTCTATTCTTAAACGTATCGTTTTGTACTAAGAATGGATAAGAGTTTGCACATGTAATAATTGCGTGAAAAAGATTTTTATCAATTTCAACTATTTCTGGGTGTTTAAGCGGTATTCCAAGATTGCTAATAATAGCTTTTTTTACTATAAATGAATAATCAATTTCCCATGATTCATTATTGGCGCTAGTAAGAAGCTTCATGGCTATATTGCCAGATTGATCAAGAACAATAAGCCAGTTTAAAATGAAACGTTCTTCTTTCGTTAAAGTGAATATGTTTGCAAAATAAAGAGCTACGTCAAGTTTCTGATCTAAAATACCAGGAGTCTGAGAAAGCAAAGTTTCATGTATTTTTGTAAAGATTATATGAGTTTTGTAATAGAATCCAGAATTATGGGTGGAAAATTCTGAAATTAGTTTAGCAGTTAGCCTACTCGTTCTATTCAAACGGTACATTTCTGATGGTGAATTTGGAAGTGCAGACGTTGATGCAACTGAAATTTGGCAAGTAGTTTCTTCGTAATTGCTTGAATATGCATGGGTATTACATTTCAATGATATTTTTTCACCAATTGATACAATATTGGTGTTAGAATTTTTATTCAAGCAATATGTGCATTCAATATATTCAGCTTTGCAAAAAAGTTGAACGATTGAGAGAACTAAACTAATCAAGCTTTCAATAAAGGAAAACGATTGTACATAGTTATTCGCAATTCGTAAAGATTCTTTTAATCTAGAGCTTGTTGTAAATTCATCATCCTGTATCATTGGAAGAAGAAGCATGGCAATGTCTTTGTGTATCTCTTGTAAATTTTGTTCTATTTGTTCTTTGTGGGCTGAGCTACATAAAAAAACGAAAGATATCTCAAAACTACTAAAAAGAAATGTTTGTCTTCTCATCTCCAGGTTATGGTAGCGAACTTGTGAATTTCCAGTTGAAAGCTCAACAGGGAAAAAGTTAAAGTCTGTTGGATATGGTAAATTTATAGTTCTAGAAAACTCGTCTTTATCGGTGGAAACTCCGTAAAAACGAATTTTTCTTTCCCCGGCATAAATAGCGAATATAGGAATATTAAATATTGCACAACAAAGAGCCGTAATCTGTTTTGTGAATGAGTATATTTCAGTATTTTGAAGACGAATTCTTAAAAACTTATCCAAAAGCTTAGTTGATTTTTTCATTACTACCCTTTTTTTGAATTTACAATACTCTTCTTTACGTCGTTCTTTATCTTAGTATTTGATGGAATAGTGCTAGCTGTTTCATTGTGCCATTCCAATATGTGAAGAGAGAAAGTTCTTACAACAAGGAAAATTGGAATAGCTAATAGAATTCCCAAAAAACCAAGTAATTGGCTGAATAAAAGAATGGCAAAAATTGAAATTGCAGGTGGAACATTGACTTGCTTTTTCCACAAAAATGGTAGGAAAAAGTAGTTTTCTACAAACTGAATTGTGAGAAAAATGATTAGTACTGGAATTGCCTTTGACGGGTCTTGAGTTAAAGAAAATACTACTGGAAAAATAACCGCTAATGTTGGTCCAAAGTATGGGATAATTTCAAACAAACCAGATATTACACCAAAAACTATGAAATATTTAATACCAATTACCCAGTAGCCAAAAGTAGCTAAAGATCCCACAAATAGCATTGCTAAAAACATTCCAATAATCCAATGTTTTAGTTGATCTGTTAAATCATAACCAAATGAACTCATGAATTTTCTTGTTGCTTTAGGGAAGAAATCTTTAAGAGCATTTTTATATTCTGAAGGTGCCACAGCAATGAATCCAGCAATAAAAAAAGTTAAAATGGCTTTTGCAAGGAAGTCAAAGCCAACTCCAACTGCTGTAAATGCCCCAGTTACAAGAGACTGCAAACTATTTGTGAGAGTTTGGAAAAAGGATGTAAGTGAAAAATGATCAAAAGAGAATCCAAAATTTGATAAATTGTCAGTTAAGTAAGTTTCAAGAACTGAAAAAGTTGATGGGAGAGAATTCATAAAACTCTGTGTTTGAGACGTAAAAGGAGTTGAAATAAGTAAAAAAGGGAGTAAAACCAAACAAAGAAGCACAAAAATACCTAATGCGTTTGCAAATTTAAGTTTTATTTTGAATTTTGTTTGAAAGAATAAGCTTATGGATTTGATAAAGATTGCTAGAATTAGTGAAAGAAAGCCTATAAGGAATAGATCTTTAAGTTGTACAAAAAGTGCTGCAAAAAAAACCATAAGACCAACGATTGATACAGTTGTAACAACTCTGTTTCGATATTCTTTGTTATTCATTGATTTATTCCTTTGTTATCAAAATACTCTTTGTATGAGGTTCCCATTCAACCTTACATCCAAGATTCTCAGCAACAAAACGAACTGGTATCATAGTTCTTCCTGGTGGAATAGATATGGGCATAACTCTGTTGTCTAAAGGATCAAACTGTTTCTTTTTCCCATTCACTGTTGCAATGGGGTTTTTCAGTTGCATTTCAATAAATATTTTGTCCAGCACTATTGTGATAACTTTTGTATGCACTTCATACGTAAGTGTACCTCCAAGCCCTTCAACGACATGTCTAATTGGTAGAACAGTTCTTTCAAATTGCACCATTGGCGATACATCCATTGTTTCTTTCCTGCCGTTTATGGTAATTATTTTTGATCCAATTTGAAGTTTTATAATAATTTTATCATCAGGTTTTTCTGGGGGGTCTTCGTCAAGTTGTTTTCTAGTTTTGACTTCAAGCGTATTGCTTGGGAAGGAGCTTCCTCCAGAATTAAATGCATATACCCTGTAGTAATAGGTCATACCTGAATCTAGGTCGGTATCCCTATAAGTTGTCATATTTGAAGGAGTAGACTGTATAATACTAAATTTTCCATCGCGCATGCTTCTTCGTTCAATTTTAAAACCTTCTTCGTCATTTGAGTTATCTTCCCACCTTAAGACAATATCATTCGAATATATTTCAATAGCTTTAAGATTTGATGGATTTTTTGGTGATACAACTATATCTTTGTCCTTTATAAGAACTGAGGTGTCATTTGAAGGATTCGACTCTCCGAATTTATTAACCGCTGTAATATGAAAATAAAATGTATGCCCTGGGATTAACAATTCAGATTCTTCATATCTAGTAGAATTAGCTGGCAAATCCTTATAGGCGGCAAAGATGTTTGGATCATCTATGGCCATGTATATCCTGAAGGAGTCTTCGTTGTTTGATGCATCATTCCATGTTAACAGTATAAACTGATCTTCAAGTATAGCTTCAAGATTACTTGGACTAGCAGGTTTTACAGTTGTGCCATTGTCTTTGCTAGATTTGGTTAGAATTTTTATCTCTTCTGAATAATTGGAGTTTCCGTATGTGTTAATTGCCCTAACTTTGTAATAATAAGTTGTGTTTGGTTCAACCAAATTGTCAATAAAACGTGTAGTGTCTGTAAATACATCTCCTTTTATCTGATAAGGAGTCCCAGATGTTCTTCTTGCAATTTGAAAACCACTTTCATTATTTGAGTTGTCTTGCCAAGATAACTCAATCTGAGTAGGGTTTGTTGTTCTTCCAAGGAGACGTGATGGGGCTTCTGGTGGCTCATTGGCAGATGGGCGATTGTCGGTTGTTGCTTCAGCTTCATTGGAGGAAGACGATGTACCGATTTTATTGAAAGACTTTACTCTATAATAGTAAGTGGTTTTTTCTTTTAAATTAATATCTAAATAAAAACCACAATTAGACTTTAGCCTGGCAATCTCATCAAAGTCTTGAATACCTTTTTTTCTTTCTACAATGAACCCATTTTCATTTTTTGAGTTGTCCTGCCAAAGAAGATTTATTTGATCATACATTGGTATTGCTTCTAAATTTGATGGGCTTTCTGGAGGAAGATCGACCGCAGAAACTACCGAAAAACTCAAGAACGATAAAAACAAGCAACTTACGCACAGTGCAGAACAAAATTCTATTGCATGTATTCTTTTCATTTTTATTTCTCCTTATAGTTTAGGAGGCTATCAACTTTATCTAGAAGAGTTTTAATCAGATTTAAACTTTTTCCATAGTCGTCAGGCTTTTTAATTGCCTCAACAAGAAAAACTTCATAGCTTTCTTTCAATTTTTCGTATTTGTCGGAAAATTGATGGTTAGAAATTTTCCATTCTTTACCATTCCAGATTAAAATATCTTCCCAATACAGGTTTTCAAGATTAGATGATTCACCACCTGATGCATCAAGATATATATTTAATAGTTCTTTTATGCCGTCTCCGTTCAAATCTTTGAATGAAATTAAATTCTTATGTGCATAACGAGAAACATATTGCTCTTTAAGTATACCATTTGGTAGAATAGAGAAAAAGGAAATTCTCTCGGCTCCAACTTCATCTCCTCCTGGCCACCATGAAACTAGTAGCTCTGGTTCATTGTCTAGATTTACATCTTCATATAAAAAATCTATAAGCTTCCATCCAAGGTAAGATGTTTCTTTTTCTTTGTCATCATAGTAAAAGGTAAGTGATTCATTTGAGGTATCTATTGTTGCTAGTTCATGTGGTGTAGAAACAACGATTATATTCTTCTCTTTTAGTGATAGAAAATTTGCAACATTTGTAAAATCAAAATTACTCCAAAACGGTGGTTTCCACTTATACTGATTTAACTTTTTAAGTGTCATTGTAGGTCTAATATCAGGGGAACAACCTTTTGTCACAGCTAACGGTTTAATGTTTGCAATCGAATCAACATAGTAAATTGTGTCATCTTTTGAATAAGAAAACGTGTAACCGTTTGAAGAAAACGAATACCCATTAAAAAAATCCATAGACTTATCTACATTGATAAACGTTTCCAATGAAGATGTTGCAAAATAAAGATTTGCAGATGGATCTGGTTTACTTACGCCATATATAAATTGTTTATCGTAAAGGTTTGTTTGTGTAAAAAGAAAGAACTTATTGTTTCTGGAAAAAATATCTAAACACTGGTATACCTTGTCCATTGGGAAATCTGGAATCAATTTTCCTGATTCGACATTCAAAACTGATATACCCCAGTCATAAGAAGAAACTATAACATGTTTGCCGTCTGGACTAATTCTAACAAAGGAAGAATCAATATTCGGAATGTCTAACTCTGTAAAACTCTGTATAAAGCCTGGTTGTAGGATATGTTCATCATAATTAAAGTACATGAGATTGAACAAAGAAGTGTCTGTTTTCCTTAAAAAATAAAAACCGTTTCCAGCATTATTCCATGATGGTGCATAATCTTCTCCAGAGGTTAGCTTTACAGCAACTTGAGCTTCTTCATCGATACTTGGGGTGATAATAAAAATTCCTTCATTCAGTTTTCTGTACAGTATTTCCTCACTTTGTGGTGGTGATAGAAATAGGGATTCATCTTCAACGGTATACAATTGTTCTTGAATGGTAGAGACCAATGATGAAATACCATACCAAGAAATACCCACAATTGCTACAATTACTACCAAAACAATGCTAATAGTAAAATAGTTCAACCTTTGTTTCTTCGTTTTCACGTTTACCTCAATGTTTTTCTTAAATTGTAACTACATTATCCCTATTTCTCAATAAAAAAAGCACCTTTCGTTGAAGGTGCTTTTTTTATCTAACTTAAAAAGAAAAATTGTTAACTATTTTCCGTTTCTTTTTGAACTTCTCCCAGGTAAATCACCAAAAATAATCATAAATGCTTCCAACTTATCCTCAGAAAGTTGTCCACCAACAAAAACTTTTTCATCATTTGCAAAATCATCTTCGGAGGATACTTTTCCATCTCTAAAGAATTTTGTATTTTTATTGTATGATACTGTAATTTTTTTTGAATCTGTTACTGTAGTAAGAACAAATGTGTTGTTTTCAGTGTCCAACGCAGAAATTGTGCCTTCTAAGCGACAGCCTTTTGTTCCTCCAGGATTTCCAGGTCTATTTGCTGGATTAATAAATATGTTGTGTGCCTCTATTGATTTATCACTTGGGTCAATTGGTCCAACAACTGAAACTCTCATATCATTTTTCAATGTTTTCCAATGAACTAATTCGTTGTTAAACATAACTTTTGTCCAATCAAAGAATTCAACAGTAATAGTTCTTTCTTCATTTAATGCTAAATCAAAAGTTTTTTTCTCAAAATTTATCTTTTTTATTGTTCCAGGAATTGCTCTAGGCCCTCTGTTTGGTCTATTGCCACCAGGTCCGCCTGGTACCATTCCAAAAAATACAGCCATGGCTGAAATTTTCTTTTCTTTTAAATCTATCATACCCATAACTGTAACTGCTTCGCCATCTTTGAAATCACTTGCTTTTGCAACATGTAACTCTCTCATGAATTTTGTACGATCAAGGTATATTGCAGAAAAGATTACTTCATTGTTTTCTGGATCCTTTGCTGTCAAAGTGAATGTTTTGTCTTCAGTGTTAATTTTTGATATAATACCTTTGATCATAGGTGGTTTTCCTGGATCCCTGTCTGGAAAGGCTCCAAAACAAACAACATGTGCTTCGCCAGTTTTTTCTTCAAAATTAATTTTACCAGCTACATTAACTTTTTCACCATCTTTAAAATCTTTTTCTGTTGATTTTTCTTGGTTTCTAATAAAAACTGTTTTTTCAAGATATGTAAAAGATACTGTAATTTTTTCATTATCACCGTTAACAGTATCTAGTTTGAAAGTATTGTCTTTAATATTGAAGTCTTTAAGTATACCTTCCAAATGAGGGAGTTGGCTCTCTTCTCTTGGTCCACTACCGTTTCTGGGAGCTGCAAAAGTTACTGATGTAAGCCCTACGATTGCTACCATAAATGTTGTTGCTATAGCTATTAAATTTTTTGTTTTCATGACTACTTTCCTTTCGTAATGTTATAAAAATTAAAATGTTTTCGTAATATATATATACAAGATTAAATAAGAAAGTTACACGACATTCATTTTATTTTCAAATACAGATTGGAGTTTTTTATGAAGAAATATTGTCTTCTACTATTACTCGTTATGTTATTATTCACTGCTGGATGCGGGATAAATGAATCTCAAAGCATTGTTTTAGAAAGTGATTCAATCAGAAAATCAGTATCTCGCAATGATCAATTATCTGGTGGAATTGAGGCATCACCCACTTATAACGAAGAGAAAGGTGATAAAGCTGCTGAAAATGATACAAAAATTGAACGAAAAATTATTCGAAATGCAAATGTTAGTCTTGAGGTTGAAAATCCAGTTGAATCCTTAAGTGAGATTGAACTAAAAATTAAAACGTTAAATGGGTGGCTTGTTGAATCATCATCTAGTGGGTATGAGAATAATTCATCAGCAGAAATTCAAGTAAGAATACCAGAAGAAGAATTAGACGAATTTCTTGTTTGGATTGATAGCATAGGCAAAATTTCTTACAAAAGATTGTATGCAGATGAGATAACACTTGAATACTATGATTACCAAGCAAGATTAGAAAACGCAAGAAATCAAAAACAGCAATATTTGGAAATCATGGGGAAAGCTAACAATGTTAAAGATGTATTAGAAGTACAAAACCATATAGATATGGTACAAGAGAGGATAGATTCATATGCAAGAAGAATTGAAGTATGGAATATTCAAGTTGCGAATTCACTTGTTGCAATAGATCTTTATCAAAGTTCTAGAGCAGTTGTAACTAGTAAAGATCCTGAGTGGAATCCATTAACATTGAAAGAAATGAATAAGAGACTTAGAAATGGGTTAGTAAGTTTTTTTAACGGACTTACAGTATTTCTACAAGGAGCGTTAATTTTGTTCTTAACAGTTTTTATCTGGATATTTCTACTCCTATGGTTAATCTGGATAATTATTAAAAAAGTAAAAAAGAACAAAAAAAGGAAAAAATAATCAATCAACACAAACAAACTGAAAGGGGTTTGTATGAAAAAAATTATTTGTCTTGTAGTCGCTTTAAGTTTAGTTTTTATTGGTTTCCAGCCTGGATTTGCTGAAGAATCTGAGCCTACGGATGTTTTTGGAAGTTTACTTTCAGAATATGGCTATGAGAGGTCAGACATTGATTATGAATCTGAAATACTTGATTACTTAATCGAAATGAACGCAAAAATGGTAATGCCGTGGTTTACTCGTTGGTGGAAGAACCCATTAGATGTGCATAAGAATGCATCAAGTGTGTTTTACTCTATTGCAGAAGGATGGAAGGCGAGAACTAAAGACTATTCTAATACGGGGTTGTTTCAAGAATTTTTAGGAGGAATGGTGAGAACCGGACATCTGGTTATGGTAATGCCAGAGATAAAAATGCAACCGTTTCCAATTGATCCAGACGAGCCTCTTCTTGATGGAATCAAACATGTATATGCTTCTAATGGGTACATGTTTACAGAAAATGACGCCGTCAATGTAAGAGAGATGTGCGATGGTATGCCAATAAACATTCAAACCGCTTTGGCTGATTATTTGTATGCTTCAACATATGCTGCACGTTGTAGAGATAGGGCATTAAGGAATCTTCCAAAAGAGAAATGGCAAGAAGCATATCTGCAAGTTTCAATGTTGGCTAAAGGCGAGGGTATTGAAAAAGAAATTGATGATCTAGTATGGGATTTAGGACCAGAATTTGATTTTAAGACTTTGTATGAAGGAACTATTTATGTTATTTATTCAATTTTTAAAATCCAGAAGGCAATTCGTGATGATGGTGATTCTTGGGATGGTGGATTTGAATATTTAACTCCTTTAGGGAAAATAGCTTTTCAGGGAACAGATGATTCGAATGAATATTTTGGAGACGATTATTTTCTTATTGTAGATTGCGGTGGAGACGATATATACAATGGAGCAGTTGCTTCTAATGGATGCCTCGAAAGACCAGTGTCTGTAGTTGTTGATTTTGATGGAAATGACACATATGCATCTGATAAGCATACAAATTGTTCTCAAGGAGCCGGTGTATTTGGCATTGGAATCCTTGTGGATGAAAAAGGTAATGATTCATATACCGTGTATGACAACGGACAAGGCTCTGGTACTTTTGGTGTTGGAATAATATGGGATGGACAAGGAGACGACAGCTTTAGTGGTAGAGTTTTTTGCCAAGGGGCTGGTCAATATGGAATCGGCGAACTAATAAATATTGGTGGAACTGATTCATACTATGCTTATTATTCTTCTCAAGCATTTGGAAACACAGCTGGATACGGGATGATTTTAGATACAGATGGAAATGACACATATACTGCTGAACCATATAAGCTTATGACCCCTGGTGTTCATGGGCATAACGACAACGTGAATTATTCTCTATGTCAAGGTGTTGGCTTTGGAAGAAGAGCTGATTTATATGATGGACATTCATTGGGTGGAGGAATGGGAGTTTTAGTAGATTTATCCGGTGACGATACATATACTGCAGGTATTTACGCACAAGCCTCTGGATATTGGTTTGCTTCCGGACTTCTTTATGACAAAGAAGGCAATGATAGATATGATGCCTATTTCTTTGTTCAAAGCGGTACCGCACATATGGGAATTACAGAATTATTGGATGAAGATGGAGACGATTTCTATAAAGCACGCCAAGCAATATCTGTTGGTGGAGCTCACGATATATCGATTTCATGGGCCATTGATATTAATGGAAACGATACATATGAATGTTGGTATGAAGATGCAGAAGGAAATAAAACATCAGGTGGACTATTGCTTGGAGCATCAACTGCCAATGGAATGGGGTTCTGTATTAATATTGGGGGCGATGATAAGTACGACGTGTTGGATGAACCAAATAGAGGACAAACAAGTCTTGGCTTCGCCCAGCACAGAGTAAACAACAACTCTCCTAGTTATAGAAATACTTTTCCAGATGTTGGGATTTTTATCGATATTAATGGAAACGATACGTACTCAAGGCCAATTTGTGAAAACAATATGACATGGCAACAGGATTCAGATAGATATCCAAGGAGAATGTCTATTGGTTTAGGTGCAGATGTGGAAGGCGGCTGGATACCAGAACTAAGGTGGCTTTCTAGCAGAGAAGATAAATAGAATAGCAAAATTAAAAAGCGGAGCGAGAGCTCCGCTTTTTTTTTATTTGTTTTTTTCAAGTATCGATTTCACAAGTAAATCCAGGTTTTTATAATCTGAATCTTTCGGAATACCCTTACAAAGAACAGGTTCAATCACTTCAGCTTTAATCATTGGAATGGTTTTGATTATCTGATCAATCATTTTACCTCCCCAGCCATATGAGCCAACTATTGAAATGTACTTTAGCTTAGGTCTTAGAGCGTTTGCTAAAAAAGCAGCATATATAACCAATGGATGAGCACCAGCCAGTACAGTTGGTGAACCTAATATCAATGTTGAACAGTCTACTAGAGTTGTTGCAAGCTCTCCAATTTCAGAATTTGCTAAATTGAATATTTTTACATTAAGTCCGCCGTCCATGATTCCTTTTGCAACGTATTCTACAATAGAGTGGGTGCTGTCATGCATAGATACATAACCAATTGCAACAAAAGGTTTAGTTTCTCCAGAGCACCATTCTTTATATGAGTCAATAATTGGTTTAGGATTTTTATAAGAAGGTCCATGAGATGGAGCAATAATGCTTATATCCAACTTAGAGATTTTCTGGATATTTTTTGTTATAATGGCTCTAAACGGCATCATAATTTCAGCAAAATAGTGTTTTGCAGCACCAATGTATTTTTCTGGTTGATCTGTAAGCAAATCACTAGTAGCTACGTGAGATCCGAAGAAATCACAAGAAAATAGAATTTTTTCCTCCTTGCAATAAGTTGTCATTGTTTCCGGCCAATGAACCCAAGGCGTTAAGTAAAATTGAAGAGAAAGATCTCCTAGAGATAAAATGTCATTGTCTTTGACAATAAAAAAGCTTTTTTCTTGGATATCTAAAAGATCCATTAAAAATAGTTTACATTTTTCGTTAGTAACCACCAGTGCTTTTGGGAATAATGAAAGTAGCATTGGTATAGAGCCAGAGTGATCTTGTTCAGCGTGGTTGCAAATAATAAAATCAACTTTGTTTACGTTATGTACTCTCATATTTTTTACAAAATCATCAAACATTGGTGGATCTACAGAGTCAATTATTGCTGTTTTTTCAGAGCCTTGAACTAAATAAGAATTATAAGTTGTTCCATTCGGTATTGAAACTAGTTGATCAAATATTCTTCTATCCCAATCAATTGAACCAATATTGTGTATTTTGTCTGTTAATTTTCTATACATTAGTTATCCTTTTAGTTTTTTTCAAATTCATCTTTTGATGCACTACATAATGGGCAAACCCAGTCTTCTGGAAGATCTTCGAATGAAACTCCAGGGTTAATCCCGTTTTCAGGATCACCAACTGCAGGGTCATATATCCAGCCACATAAATTACATGTCCATTTGTTATCCATAGTATTTTCCTTTACGTAAGTTGTTGCCTTAGGAGGTGTTTTGCCACCTTTAACTTTGTGGTAATAAGCGTATGTCATAGGAACAGCATTTTTGATTTTTTTTGCATCAATGATTTTCCCAATAAATAATGTATGTGTGAAAACATCAACAGACTTTACAATTTCACATTCAAATGAAGAAATTGAGTGGTCTTGAACGACAGGGCAATTATTAGTTCCCCTCAGTATTGTAACTCCTTCAGTCTTGTCTGTTGTCTTTGAAGATTTAAAACCAAACAACCCAATGAAATCCATAGGTGTATCTTGTTCTAAAACGGAAACTGAAAAAACATTTGAATTTTTCACTATATCGTGTGTGAAGTTTTCTTTATTTAGACTAATTGCGATTGTCATTGGATTAGCAGTTACCTGAAAAACTGTATTAGCAATTTGTCCGCTAAATTTTTTTTCATATTCACTGGAAACTATATATAAACCATAACTTAAAGAAAATAATGCTGTAACATCCATAATAAACCTCCAATAAAGTATAGTTATATATTACTGTTTTTAATAATAAAAGCTAAACTCTTACTATGAAAAAAAAGTCTCTTGAAAGAATTTACAAAAACCGTATTCTTACGTCCAATATCATTGGGAAGATTTGTTGTAGCAACGTAAATACTAATAAGTGTTCAAAGATTAAAGATATTTGGTTTGAGAATACCAATCCATTCCCAAAATTAATTTACTTAGAGCTTCAGTATGTTAACAGCAAAGAAAAAATTTTCATCAAAGAAGAAGATTTTAATTTCAAAAAACTGAGTTACACAAAAGAAGAAAAAGATGTTTTAATATCAAAAAGATGTTTTTCATTAAAAAAAAATATCTTAAGAAGAAAAATGATAGACATAAGTAAAAGTTCAATATTTGTTTGTGGAAACTCTGTGTTAAAAGTATCTAAAGGTGGAATGTATTTAGATAAAATTGGAATCAGTATGACAAGTGTTTTTTCATATATTGTTCCTAAATCATTTTTTATTTGTGTACTAAAAAAAAGGGAAAAAACTCTTTTTATTTCTTGGTTGAATATTCAACCAATTGTTAATCCAGATTCTTCTTCAAAAGAATGGAATGATTATAAAAAGCTAAGCAACATGAATGCTTCAGATGTTGCTGATCTTTTTGTTAAGATGAAAGAAAATACTCAGGCTGACATTATATTATCTATACCAATGCAAAAAGCTCGAAATATTATTGAGGAAGTAGATGTCTCGCATCTTACTCCACTACTGAAAACACTCAGTCAAGGATTTGTTGCTCAGTTGTTGTTATCAATAACAAGAAAGAAAGCTGGATGGATAGTAAGGGAACTAGGAAAAGAGGCTAATGGTTTTCTAGATCATATGCAAATAAAGGATGCGAACGAACTAGTATATTTGTCCCAAAAAGACCCAATTACGGCTGGCGGAATCATGGAAACCAAATTCTTGAAATACTATTTAGATCTTAAAGTAAAAGATGTCCTGGAAAAAATTAGAGAGGATGCTTTTGGTGAAGGTAGCATTAGCTACATATACGTTGTAGATCTAGAAAATGAAATAAAGGGGATATTGTCTATTCAAAGTTTGATTTTAGCAGATGAGAATAACCCTTTATCAGTAATAATGACAAGTAAAGTCGTTACAATTAGAGATACAGACTTTAAAGATGATATAGCAGTAAAAATGGAAAAGTATCACTTGCTAGCATTGCCAGTTGTTGATAAAAACAATAGAATCCAAGGAATTGTAACAATCCACGAAATATTGGAATCATTCATGATGTCAAGAAATTAGCTAGGAGCTTTATTCTAAGCTCCTAGCTAATTGATTTATTTTTCTAAGTTATCTGGAATATCTATTGAATTCATTTCACCTATTTCAGAGAAAACGATGTCGATTGTATACCATTCGCCATCAGGATTTTTTGGCACAAAACCTTTCATTTTAACAGCACAATTTAATAAATGAGATGGTGCATTTGGATCTTTTATAATCCACACATCCATTTCAAAAGATTCGCTATTTTCTGTATTTTGAACTGTGTGCAGGTTAAATTTTGTGCAATTGTAGTTTGAAACAATTTCTTTGCCTACTTCTTCAATGATAATACTTGGATCTTCAAAGTTGAAAAAGAACAATAGTGATTCAATGTCAGCAGAATATATGTCAGAAGGTTTTAGAATATCTGATTGTTGAACTTGAACCCAATCTTGGCTATTTACTTTCTCAAAGCAGCCTTCTTGAGAAATTATTATTATTCCTTTAAAATCAGGCTCTACCGCTATTAGAGAACTGTGATATCTATCTTGTAAAACAATATCATAAAATAATTCAACATTACTTGGGTGTAGCGTTTTCTTTATTTTAATTTTACAATCATTAAGTGTTGTAGGGTCTATAGCAACAATTGGGTTTCTTCTGATTTTTTGATTACCAGCATCTCCAACTTCTTGTGATGGATTGAATGGTAGAAGTTCAAACTGTGCTCTATTTCTACCTTTAGATAGTGTTATTGATTTCTCAAATAGTTCAAAACCTGGGGCTGAAATCCAGCAATCGTATTGTCCTTCTGGAAGTTTTTTTGCAAACTTATAATTTCCTTCAGCATCAGATTTTACTAAACTTCTGCCCACTTGCACTGTTGCTCCTGGTATAGGTTCTTTTGTGTCAAAATTAACAACTCTGCCATCTAGCTCACATGGTGAAACAATTGATTTCGCTAGGTAAAAATCTTCCTGATTCTTACCTTTTCCAAGCACGATGTCCTTTGAATACGATGAATAGCCATCAATTTCTGCTACAAAAGAGTAATACCCTGGTTCGCAAACAATTGAATATTGACCAGATGAATTAGTTTTTTGGGAGTGTTTTTTCCCATTGTTTGAGTTAACAATGCTAATACTTACATTTGAAATTGGTGTTTGTTTTTCAACATCTGTTACAATTCCAACTACTTTTGATTCATTATCTTTTAGAGGGGAAGAGTAACCGTTATCTCCGCAACCAATCATAAGAAATGAAACAAAAAACAAAAAACAAATAAATATTGAAAAAGTACGAATTTTATTTTTCATTAAATTACCTCTTTCGAACCTGGTGGATATACTACAACAAAACGATGTGGTTCTTCTCCAAAACTTTCAGAGTGTAAACCAAACCTTTCTGCTAACTGGTGTTCAATAATTCTCATTTTTGCTCCTGCTGGTGGTAAATTTACTGGTAAATCTGTATAGAATACTTGTTGTATTATACTCTCCAGTTGATCTTCGGTTACACCAGGATTTCTTATTATATCTGTTTTTAAATTTCTAATAAACCTTTTAATGTCATTTAATGTATTCCCAGGAATTGAATGAACCGTTATTCCCATTTCTTCAGCTTTCTGTAGAGCTCTTGGGTTCTTTCTTCTATAAGAATCTGTTGTAATAACAATATCTGAATCTGGAAGTTGCTTGCTTATGCTTATGCTGATTTTACTTATGCGTACTGCTCTTTGCAAATAGTTTGTGCTAACCCCAAATGGATAAATTCTAAGTGGCGGGTTTTCTTCAATACCTGTGTTTTCTTTTTGTAAGATTGGATTTTTATTCATTTCCTCCAAAAGTTTTTTATCTTCAATAGAGTTTTGTTTTTTAATTAAATCCCTTTCTTGATTTTGTGGTTGAATTATCTCAAATTCTCCAGATATTTTTTGCCTTCTAATTTCTGGTGAGACTGGAAACCCCCTTAAGTATTTGTCTACAGTTTTTGCAACATTTAAATAAATTGCATATTCATTGTATGAGTGAATCTCAATTAAAATATCAAATGTAGGATCAGATGTTCTTTCTAAAACCGTTTTCTGTGTACCTCTTCGTATGGCTTCTTCATCGCTAAGAACTACGCTTGTTATCCCACCAACAAGATCAGAAATAGTTGGATTGAAAAGGATATTCTCCATTGTTTTCCCATGTGCAGTTGCAATTAACTGTACGCCTCTTTCGGCAATGGTTCTACATGCTTCTGTTTCTTCGGCGGTTCCAACCTCGTCAATTATTATGACTTCCGGAGTGTGGTTTTCTACAGCTTCTATCATTACCTCAAATTGATGTTTAGATAGAGGAACTTGCATTCTTCTTGATAAACCCACTGCATAATGTGGAATGTTACCTTCTCCAGCAATTTCATTTGATGTGTCTACTATAACAACTCTTTTATTAGCGTCAGTACTTAACAATCTCGATGTTTCTCTTAACAATGTGGTTTTTCCAACACCTGGTGGACCAAGAAGCATGATATTTTTGTTTGTATTTATAATGTTTTGCAAGATATCTGCTGTACCAAGAATTGCTTTGCCAACTCTACATGTTAAGCCAATAATCTCTTCGTGCCTATTTTTTATCCCAGAGATTCTGTGAAGAGTACCATTTATCCCAGTCCTATTGTCGTTGTTGAAACCTGCTGTTTTTTCAAGGATAGAATTTATAAGACTTGTGTCTACAACTTCATCAATTAAGTATTTAGACTTGGAGAAGAATCTTGCTTCTGGTTTTCTTCCAACATCCAAAATAATTTCTATCAACTCTCCTAAATCACCTTGTTCCACAATTTTTTTTTGTAACCAAGCTGGAAATATCAGTAAGAATTTTTGAATATCTTCTTTCTGTAGATTTTCAAAGAGATTCTTTGTATCCATAGTATTCCTCTTTTCCTTGTTTACATATTTCAATCAGAGAATCTTTTGTTTGTTCCACAATTTTTTTTAAAGGTTGTTCTGATGATATTGGTTTTCCGAAGTAAACACGAATTTTTTTTCTTGGTAACCAAATTTTACACATATTGTTTACCCCAAACATATACATTGGTATTACGGGGACTTTTGCTTTCGCAGCAATGAATGAAAAACCATTTTTTAAAGGTAGTAGGTCTAGTTTCTGATCTTTGTTTCTTGTGCCCTCACCAAAAACCAGTATAGTTTTACCGTTTTTTAGCAACTCAACACTTTTATAGATCATTCTCTTGTCTACACCTTCTCTATCAACTGGTATAACCCCTGAAGTGTATAGAATGAAAGCTATAATTGGATTTTTAAAAAGCTCTTTTTTTGCAATAAAATGAAAGTGTTTATTATAAACTGAACTTGTTGCAACAAATGGATCAAAATTGTCTCTGTGGTTGCAAACAATCAATGCTCCAGTTTTTTTAGGAATTACGTCAGCATTGAAAGTTTTAAAATTGTTTGTTATTAACAGTATTGGTCTAAGAATATATTGAACTAAAAAATACATCATAATACTACGTTTTAATTGGAATGCCGAACATTGCAAAAAGTAGATTAACAACTGGGTTAATAACCATTTTAAGAATACTGAAAGCTCCAGTAAAAGAACCTAAGAATAATACGCCCATTAAAACATACATACCGTATCTATTTAACCAAGAGACTAATTCTTGGTTTTTTACAAAAACTGTTATGAGGTGGGAACCATCTAATGGGGGTATCGGGAGTAGATTGAAAATTGCCAATGCTACATTCATATATATGAAGACAAAGATAAATGTATTCAAATTGATGCTACCAATTTGAATAACTATCTTTAACAACCCAGTTCCAATTATTGCCATTAACAAGTTAGAAAGAGGACCAGCAAGAGAAGTAATAATTATACCTTTTTTCCTATCTTTAAAGTTGTTTGGATTTATTGGAACTGGTTTGGCCCAACCAAACCTAAAAAACAAAAGCATCATTGTTCCAATGGGATCTAAGTGTTTTATGGGATTTAAAGTTAATCTCCCATTTAATTCTGCCGTTGGATCTCCCATTTTATGGGCTGCCCAAGCATGTGAAAATTCATGCACAGTTAAACAAATTAATAATGCTGGGACATTAAAAAGAATTCCTTGTAAAAAATTCAAAATATTACTCCTATGTTTATTTTATCGGAAATGTAGATTTACCGTTTATATTTTTTTAAATCCTTAGATAAATCGTCTTTTTCCCATGGAAGATCTAAATCAGTTCTTCCAAAATGGCCATAGCTAGAAAGTTGCCTATATATTGGATTAAGAAGCTGGAAACGTTCAATTATTGACTTAGGTTCGAAATCGAAACAATCATTTACAGCATCAACAATTTTGGATATGGGAATTTTGGCTGTACCAAAATCATTGATTTGAATTGAAACTGGTTTTGCAACTCCTATGGCGTATGCAATTTGGATTTCAACTTTATCAAGAAGTCCAGCAAGAACTAGGTTTTTTGCAACATATCTTGCTGCATAAGCTCCTGTTCTATCAACCTTTGTTGGGTCTTTGCCAGAAAAAGAACCTCCACCATGATTGGCGTATCCACCATATGTGTCTACAATAATTTTTCTACCTGTTAATCCAGTGTCTGCTACTGGACCACCTATAATAAAGCGACCACTAGGATTTATTAAAAATCTGGTTGACGCGTCAAGTAATTTTTCTGGAACAGTTGTTTTTATTACTTTTTCGATAATGTCATTTTTCAAAGTTGTTAAGCTTACATCCTCAGAGTGCTGAGATGACACTACTATTGTGTCTACTCGCAACGGGTTGTTATTTTTATCGTATTCAATTGTAACCTGCGTTTTACCATCTGGACCAAGATATGGAATAGTGTTGTTTTTTCTGACTTCAGCAAGTTTTTTAGCAAGAGAATGAGAAAGAGAAATTGGTAAAGGCATATTGTTTTCAGTGTCTCTGCAGGCAAAACCAAACATCATTCCTTGATCGCCAGCCCCAAGGCTGTCGTTCTTATTGACAGCTTGTGCAATATCTGCAGATTGTTCAGTTACAGCGTTTATGACGGCACATGTATTCCCATTAAAACCCCATTTTGGGCTATTGTATCCAATTCGGTTAATTGTTTTTCTTGCTATAGAAGCAATATCGGCGTAATGGCTAGTAGTAAGCTCACCCATTACAAGCACTAACCCAGTACTTATTGCTACTTCACAAGCGATTCTTGAATGCTTGTCGTTTTCTAAAATTGCATCTAAAACCGCATCTGCTATTGCATCACAAATTTTATCTGGATGACCTTCAGTCACTGATTCAGATGTAAATAAATTTTTGTACACAGCTATGCCTCTTTTCATTCATCGATTTTCTTTTTTAGAAAATATCTAAAATATCTGATGGTTTTTCAAATATGTAATCTGGATCATTCATGTACAAAGTTTCCCTAGGAACATACCCCCATGAAACGGCTCCAGATTTAATACCAGAAGCTTTTGCTGTTTGTATGTCAACAGTTGAATCACCAATAAGAATTACTTTTTTTGGATCAATGCCCCAAAATTTTATGATCGAGTTTAGTAGCGTTGGATTTGGCTTATTTGGTATATTATCAATAGCTCCAAAAACTTGTGAAAACTCAATTTTAGGAAAGTAGTACTCTGCAGTTTTTTTTGCCAATATATCAGGTTTATTTGATAAAATTCCAAGTTTAATATTTTTCTTAAATAATTTGCTTAGAACTTGTTCAATGCCGTCGTAAGAAATCGCATATTTGGAAAAATTGAATATATATTCTTTTTTCACATCTTTATAAATTCTCAAGAAATTACTGTCACTTTTTTTAATGTTAAAACTTTTTTCAATTAAATTTTCAATACCATATCCAACAAAACCATGAAACTCCTTTTCTGAATAAAGAGTACGGTTGTATTTTGCCAGTACAGTATTAACCGAAATGGCAATTTCAGGGATACTATTTGTAAGGGTACCATCAATATCAAATATGCACCCTAAAAATTTATTCTCTAAAGAATTTTCCATAGGTTTATCCCGATACTTTCATCTTTAAATCTATTTATTGCACCATCGCTTTGGTCAATAATGATCTCTCCAGTTGCACTAATAACAGCTGAGTTTAGATGTCCAGCATAAGCAATTAATTCTTCATTTGCAAAAGTACCATGTAGGTGAAGGTATACTTCGTTATTCATTGTACAAACATTGCCCATAAGTGCAGTAAGTTCCATGTCTTCAGAAAAGGTTTTTTGTTTATATTTTTTGGTTGTTGTGTTGAGCATTCCAATAGTTACATTATTGCATGCACCAATCCCAGTTATACTTCCAAGATAGATAGAATTTTGACTACAGAAATCTCTTAAAGATTCTATTAGCTCTTCCCCTTTTTGTAAACGAATAAACCATTTGCTTCCAATTTTCTTACCAACCATGTTGCTCTTCTTTCTATGTATAGGCTAAACGTACAAAGTAATTTTGATCTCTTTTGTTTCTGCTAGCCATTCAATTTTAGCTCCAAAGGATTCTGCAATAAAACGTAGAGGTACAACTGTTCTACCGCTTATAACCTGTGGAGGTACATCGAGCAGTATTTTTTTGTTGTTTACTACAGCATAGTTATTCCCAATTTGCAAGTAAATTTTATGTTGATTCAAAGTAATTTTGATCTCTTTTGTTTCTGCTAGCCATTCAATTTTAGCTCCAAAGGATTCTGCAATAAAACGTAGAGGTACAACTGTTCTACCGCTTATAACCTGTGGAGGTACATCGAGCAGTATTTTTTTACCATTAACCCTTGCTTCTTTGTTGGTAATTTGAAGCTCTATCAAAAAAGCTTGAGAATACTGAATCACAGATATTGTTTTTGCAGATTCATTTGTAGCTAAATCTGTTGAAGAAATTTCTAGAACATTCTCTCCAGTTTTGAGATTTACCACCATGTTAAATATTCCAGGTTTAATCTCTTCTACGGTTGTACCATTTATTAAAACCGTACTTTCTGGATCAGATTTAATTGATACTAACAATTCTGTGTTTTTGGTATAAAAAAGATCTCCAGGGGGAGATAAAACATTTATTTCGGGTGATATAGTGTCTCTATTCACACTAATTGTTTTTTTAAGTTTATTACCATATTTATCTTCTAAGTTGAAAGTAAATTTATTTAAACCTTCATTTAATGGTGCATTGAATGAAAATTGTCCTTGTTTTGTTATGTTAATAGGTATGCTATTGATAGTAAGAGTTGCTCCAATTGATATAGAACCTTTAAAAAGAAAGAATCTTTTATTCGTTATTTCTGAATCTTTAGAATCAATATTTAGTGTTAGCTGAGAAAATGTATTTTTAATTAAATTTGACCAACCAGACTCAAGATATAAATTGCTTGTAAATAGTTGGTAGTAAACGATTTGTTTGTCTTGAACCTTTTTATCTACATATGTTTTTGCTTGAGTAAACTCTGTTTGCCAATCAATGCAGAAATTTTGCTTATACCTGTTTACTTTGTAAACATTCCCTTCAATCAAGTTCTGAATAGACAATTCAACACTTTTTTCTTTGTTTTTGGCAGAAATTAGTGGAGCATGCCATTGTTCTATTTTGTGAATGCCCTGTACATTTAATATTAGTCTTTCTTCGAATTTATCATTAATTGTAACTGGAATCTCTACAGCAGTTTCACCATTCGGTACATATTTAATATCAATCATAGCTTTGTTATCGAAAAATTCTATATCAACAAAATTAGGTACATCTCTACAGAATATTTTTGATGGAGTCTCCGATAAATAGAAAGTGTGAGAGGCATGCGATCCTTGATAATAAACCTGATCCCATTGAGGGTTAACAAAATGTGGCTGTTCATCAGATTGAAAGTATACATGAATTGGTATATCCTCAACTTTGTTATTTTTTTGATCGGAAATTACAATGTGCCCCAATATAGGTCTATTGAGCATTGAATCAGAATCCCATAAAGGGTCTACTGTTAGTAAACATGAGTTGCCAGGATTTAATTCGGTAGAGTTTATAAAGGAGTTTAATTTTTCATCAAAAGAACTTTTGACGAGGTATAATTTTGCATCATCTGAGTAAGTATAAATATCAAGCAACAAAATTGATTTCTGTGATTGTTTAAAAACAGGAATTCTTGGTTTTGATGAGAAGAAAAATTTATCATCTACTCCCATTTTTATATCTATAATAACCTCTTCCTTAAAAGAATTATTCTCATTTGGAAACGTTTTAATGGACAAATGAGACGTTTCAGTTAGCTGTTCCCTTAGTATGTTGTTGTATTTTAATGTGTATATTACGTCTGGATTACAGTTTAAAGTTCTAATCTCATATTCTGGTAATTCGTTTGCAATGAATAGTTGGATGTCATTTAGTGTTATCCATCCATCTTTAATTGACCACTGGAAAACAAAGTTATTGAAATCTCCTGCTATGAAAATATCTTCCTGTGAATGGTAAAGTGAGCCAATATTTTTTTCTAAATATATAGATACTTCATTGGACGTCGATTCCACTGCTTGTATTTTTGATTTGTAGTATGGAGCTGAAACTTCTAGTTTGTTCACATTCTCATTGTGAAATTCAAAGTAGCCCCACTCGTTTACGCTATTCCCATTTACTACAGCTTCTTTTAATGGTAGCCCATCCAAGTTTTTAACATACCCAAAAATAATATCAGTATCATTTCTTATTTCTGGTATTTTATAAAAAACACTTTTTTTTCTGTTTGAATTGTTGAGTTCAACGGTTATCTGAATCTCGCCAGCAGGTAAATCTTCTGGAATACTAAATTTCATTAAATTGGTGGATGATTCATCTAAATGAACTTGATTGTGGATGATTCTTCTTGTTTGATTCTTTTCCCAGTAGATTGATGCTGTATTTTTATCCTCAGAAAAAATCCAAAGAGGGATTTTGTTGTTTTGCAAATTTCCAGACCAGACCATGAAATCTTTTAACTCGTAATATTCCATAGTCCATGGATCTAGATTGTTTTCTCCATTTACAACATCAAAAGATTCAAATGAGTGATTTGATCCATTATACTGAATTGAAAAATTGTAGAAACCTACCGCAAGGTGTTTTATTCTGAAATTACCATTTTCATCTGTGGTAGCTACGCCATATGTTGGACCATCAATGATTTGAATGTGTGCCCCATGAAGTGGTTTTTTTGTAACGCTATTTAAAAGTGCACCGCTTACAACGCATGCTCCAGATTTTTGTTCTTTGCTAAAAAAGTAAAAATTTCTAGTTTCTTTGTATCCTCCTTCTCCTTCAAAAATAATAGTTAAGATGCATTTTGAATCAGGTAACTCTGGAAGAATTGGAGTCCATCTATATTTTGTACCAGGAGTAATAGCTTTCTCAAACAATAGAGCATCTAAATATTTTACAGAACAGGAAATCGAAACTTTCCCATAAATAGTAGCTTGGAAATTTACTGGAATTGGTGAATTAGTATAGTAAGAAGAGCCAGATGGTTTTTCTAAAGAGACAATTATTGCACCATCTTCTTTCGGTGGGACTATAACTTGAGAGGTATTAGATGGTGAGCTTATTGATCCATCTTGGAAAACGGCTTTAACAACATACCAATAATTTTCACCATATAAAAATGTAGTGTCAATAAACTCAATGCCTGAAATAAGAGTACTATTCAAAGGATGTGAGTTAGATAATGCCGGATAGTGCAAACTTCTATATACGTTGTACCCAATAATATTTAGATCATCTTCAATTGGAGGATCCCATGTGAGAATAATACTGTTTCCTTCAGCAATAAATTTACCACGTGCATTTATTGGAGCCTTAGGGTTGGCTTTTTGAATATAGATTTGACCAGAGAATTTTTTGTATTCTTCGTTGTTCTCTCCATATGTAAAGCTTATTGAATAAGGATACCCACCTATAAGTATGTCATCTGGTGGAGAGAAGTTGATTTGCGTGGAAATTGGTTTTTTTGTTACAGAACCAATATCGTGTTTTTTTATTGAGACCCAGTCTGGTCCATAATCTTTGTTTAGCCTAACATTTTGCGAAAAACCACTTGTGGAAAAGCAACTAATACTTAACGATGATTCTTTTCCTGGTTGAAGAATTGGGTTCCAACCTTCTGTTGGGCATGTTGTAATTTGCCCTTTTCTTGGAAAGATGTTAAGTGGGAAAACAAATATATTTTTTTGATCACCACTAAAAACTTCTAGCTCAATCTCGTGATTAAAAACTTTAGTAGATAATGATGTGTCAATCGAAAAAGGAATTTCGCATGGAGGAACGAATTTTTTTTCTTTATCAAAAATTAGCTGCGTGTATGAAGGTAAGTTTTTAATTCTTATAGATAATCGTTCATTGAAGTTTGTAAACTTTTCTGCAGAAAAAATATAATTTGCAGTTTTCCCTTGAGGTATGGATATTCCAGGAGGAGAAACTGATCCATCAAAAGTACCCGAAGATAATCCTTGAACATATACGGTACCCTCAATAAATTGAGTTGATGAATTGTGATTTACTTCAAATTTGACATGATGTTTTCCAGGAAGTACTGTTTCACTAATAGTGAAACTCAAAAGTTGTTTTTCTTGAAGCAAGCTTGAAATGGCATCGGAGGAAAAAAATATACCATCAGGACCTTCAATCTTTTCAATACTTATGTTTGAAGCATAACCATTTTTCATGAAGCAGAGTATCGGGATGGTTTTACTTCTTCTTTCATGTGTTGTGAAATCTAACCTAGAAGGTAAAAACGAGATTTTATTATCTTCCTGTGCCTCCATCATAACCGTAATAGGTCCATTTATTTGGCTTCTCACAATATCAACATTTTTTATATTTTTTTCTTTAAAGCCTTCCAATGTAAATCTTAGATTGTAGTTTCCAGAAGGTAGATCCGTTATTTCGAACTTTCCATATTCATCTGTTTTAGTATGTGGCAAATACTCGTAAGGGAAAGATACATCAACTCCTTTTACTGGTTTATCGTCAACAACAACACAACCAATCAGGGCACTGTTTTCGATAGAAGTTGCAATCTGTATAGAATATCTTGCACATCCGCACAATCCTGATTCAGCTGGTTCGAGTGAAAAATAGTGTTTCCCAAGGTTAGTTGATGTAGGAATAATCCAAAAAAACCTGCTTATCTCGTCTTTTTGCAATGAGAAATTCAGCAAAATTGGTTCTTTGTTTTTGTCATTAATTAGAAATAGATTAACCTTCATATTTAATTTAGAGCGCATGAATATGGTTGCAGTTTCTTTAACCTCATAATTAGAGCCAGACGATTTATTCATCCAAAAATCAAACTCTGGAACATTATGAGGGTTTATAGTAATTTCAGAGAATGGGGTTTGCTTTTTGACCTCAATAATTACTTCTTCCGCTAAATTAGTACACGAATGAGTTATTTTGAACTTATATGGACCAGGGATAAGGTGATTGAATTCAAAGTAACCGTCGTCACAACTTTCTGTAAATGCGAAAGTGGGGCCAGAAATGACTTCAATGAAAGCCCCTTCGAGACCAATTTTTTGAGAAGAACTACCATTTATAACTCTTCCTTTAAATGAGGCCTCACCATTTTTTTGGTTTTCTACAGTAAAGTCTTTTGAGAAATCTGTTGAATCTGTTGAGTCGATATTTTTTAAGTGGAATGAAAGAGTGAAGTTTTCATTTAACGGATAAACTATAGGAATGACAATTTCTTGTTCAACATTAGCTTCTATAAATTTATTATCAAAAAGAAGTATTAT
This sequence comes from Caldisericia bacterium, assembly GCA_023146045.1. GTDB lineage: Bacteria > Caldisericota > Caldisericia > UBA6126 > UBA6126 > JAGLCW01. Next base: position 7,174 of record JAGLCW010000131.1, on the reverse strand, counting down.
TTTTGATTTGGTTTCTGCATTTATCGTTAAGTAAGAATCTTGATTTGACGTAGTAGTTAAAAATAAAGGCTCTCCTTGAATAGCTTTTGAACTTGGTGTACATCTTACAGAAAAGCCTAGACTTTCAGCTCTAGCAACTGTTGGAAAACTAGAAAAAATAAGTGTTAAGCTGAGGAAAATATGAGAAAGAATTTTTTTATGCAGGTGTAGTTTCATTTAAAATCTTCCTTTTATTGTTCTTTGTTAGAATCTTGTAAAAAATATAAGATTCGCAAATCATAATAAGTAAAGCAACTGGTGCAAGAATAATTATTGTCTCGTTTCGAGTGAACATCAATTGGGAAACAAAAGTTTCTATAGACCCATTGAAAGAATAACCGAAGTGGATTCCAAGAAGTGACGTTTCCACGATTACTAAAAAAATAAAAGTTCCAATTTGACAATTGAGATCTTTTATGATGCTGTAAATGTCGACGTTGAATACAAATCCACCAAGAAGTGTTGTGATTGTTCCAGAAACAACGCTTGTGCAAATCAATGGAAGAGAGTATTTTAGAAACAACCACTCTACCGATACATCGGAAAGTGCTGGGATTGTCAGTGCATTTTTAAAAACAAATGTGTTAAAAATTACAAAAATTATTGTAAAAGCAATTCCGTATAAGTATCCTCGAAGATTCCACGGAGCAAATGCTAACCAAAGAATGCTTGCAAGTGCCAAAAGAATAGTAAAAAACAAAAGTTCTTTTTTCTTTTGAGATGAATCCTTGTTGTTCATAAAAGAAAAGAATTCAGCTTGCAACAAATCTACTCTGCTTGTTAATTCTGATAAATCTTTACTTGGGATGGTATTTATTGAATCATTTGCATGTAAGATAAAACCAGCAACTGATTCTTGATCAATTCCTTGATCAAGAAGGACAGATATATACCCAATCATTTGTCCATTAACGAAAGAAGTGTATTTTTCTAAAAGAGTTTCTTCGGGTAAATCGAAAAGTTGTACAATCGGAGTAGCAATATTTTCATTTGACGGAGAAAGTCCTAGGCTGAACGAAATTGTTGACGTAAGATTTTCAAGTTGGGTGGAGATACTCGATGTATTTTCTTTAATGTGGTTACCAAAAGCGTAAAATGGGGACTTCAAGTCAAAATTTGGCATTAAGCTCACTAAATTATAAGAAAAAGAAATTGGAGAAGTAAAGTAATATTGGGATTCTTCTCCACAGGAAAGTGAAATGTTTTCCATAGTTTCATTAAACAGTTCAATTTCTTTTTCTCTTTCAGTTGAGTTTAGAGGGTCTGAAATAAAAGGTATATTGAAAATTAAAAACTGATAGCTTTTCAACTGTTCCGAATAATCATTCATCCAACTCGACAATTCTTCAATATTTTTAACTGGTTCAACAAAGCTGGCAGGAATAGTTATTTCATGAGTTTCAGCGGGATTTTGCAAGGATTCATTTTCAGGCATTGACTCTGAATCAGTTGATGGAAGATGGTTACCAAAGTAAGCAACTTTATATCCTGCATCTAGCGATGAAAGAAGTATACTGTCTAAATTTGATATGTTTGGATTCGATAAATAGTTACCCCTATTAGGAGAAACACCGGTTAGAATATTTACAAGGGACAGATCTTCGTCTAAAATGGGATATACTGGATACTCACCGTTTGAACCTTTTTGTAGTGCTGTTTGAGCAAAAAGTAAAGATTCAGATTCTTCCTTGGTTAGGTTATTTGCAATAAAAAGAACCACGGGTTTACCTATTGGTTCAGACGAAACATTTCTGTTAAACTCAATTCCATTCTCTTCGACCAATTGTGAATTTTGCGGATTTGAAAAAAACCTGAATTCAATAATATGATCGCTTAAAAGCCCGTAAGCAAAATAAGAAATCGGCAACAAAACAATGATAAGTATCCACAAAAGGAATTTTTTCATTATCCCACCTTCTTTGCAATGCTAATTTTAGTAGTATGATTATAACTTTATTATGTTTTAAAAAAAACAAGGAGGCAAAATGTTTGCTGTTTTTGGACTCGGAAATCCTGGAGTTAAATACCTTATGACGAGGCACAATGCGGGATTTATGGTAGCTGATAAAATTTCTGAAGAATTTAGATCTCCTTTGCGATATGCTGAGTGTCAAGCAATGACAGGGAAAATAAATAGAATCTGTGGTGAAAATTTTTTACTTTGTAAGCCCATAACTTTTATGAACCTTTCTGGTGAAAGTATTAGAAATGTTATGAATAAATACCATCTGGAATTAGATCAAATAATTGTTATACACGATGATTTAGATCTACCAATAGGTTCAATAAGAGTAAAGAAAGGTGGGGGGTCTGGAGGACATAATGGGATAAAATCTATTACCCAATATTTAAAAACGCCTGAGTATCTAAGAGTAAGAATCGGAATAGATAGACCGGTATCTTCAGAGAGCACTGTTGACTATGTGCTAGATAATTTTTTAAGAAGTGAGCATAAGTCTTTGAAAGAATCTATTGAAACAGCCATGTTTGCAGTTTTAGATATAATTGACAGCGGATTTATTTTTTCAGCAAACAAATTTAATAAAAGAATTCCAAATTAATTGATAAAATATGGCTATTATGCTTAAAGAAGAAAAAGATTTTAAAAAAAGAATTTTTAAAAAACTGATTTCAACATTTAATGGAGTTGATTGCATAAAAGATTTGAAAGAATCTGTTTTTGAAAACAAGAAAGACTTCAATCTAAAGATAAACAATGTTGTTGGTTTTGCTGGAAACATATTGCTTTCGAACCTATTAGAGAGAGAAAAATCGTCATTAGTTGTTGTACCAACAGATCTTGAAATGCAAAAGACGTTTTCGTTTTTGAAACAAATATCAGAATTAGGATTAATTCCAAAGGTTTGCATGTTTCCAGATACTGGTGCTGCACCTTATGAAAGGATCCCACGGCCACCAGAGCTAAGTGCTGAGCAGTTAAATGTACTTTATAATGTGCTTTTTGAGGATTGCGTAATTATTGCTACTCCCCAAGCAATATGCAATCCTGTTATTAGTCCAAGAAATCTTGAGGAATTTTCTTTCTCTATAAGTGTAAATGAAGAGCAATCTATTGAAACATTAATCCAAAAACTTGTTTGTATGGGTTACAGAAACTGTAATGTTGTAGATAGAGTTGGAGAATTTAGGCGTAAAGGGGGGATATTAGATGTTTTCTCAGCTGCACATCCTTATCCTGTTAGAATTGAATTATTTGACACTGAAGTTGAAAGTATAAGATTTTTTAGCCCTGTATCACAATTAAGCATAGAGAAAACAGACTTAGCAATGATGATTCCGGTGCATCATTTCACCTGTAGTATTGATGAAAAAGAAAAAGTAGAAAAATTTATCGAAAGTAAGATTGAAAATGATCCAAAAATATCAAGCGATGCTGTAGAACAAGATTTAGAAATAATTAAGCAAAAAAACTCAATTTTAAACCACCTTTATTATTTACCAATTGCTAGAGACGAAGAATATTCCATTGTAGATTATTTGAGTGACTACTCTACGGTTATTATCGAAGATTCAAATCGCGTTTTTGACTCAATAAATGCTACTTTTAAAGAAGCGGAAGAAGTACATGGACTTGAATTAGAAAAAAAAGAAGTTGTTTCAATTGATCTTTTTTCTAGTTATTCTAAGCTGAAAAAGAAAATCACAGAATACCCAAGGATAATTGAGATAAACCAAAACCCATCCAATTACCCATCTGAAGATCAGTATGCAATTCATATGGAAGAAGTGTATTCTCCAATTGCTGGTGATTTTAAGGCAACTATAAAGCAATATTTAAAAAATGATGGATTTTTATTTATTGCAACTAAACAACCAAAGCGTGTAATCGAGATACTGGATAGTTTTGGGTTTAACAGTCTTAACAGTAATATTGAAATTGAAGACTTGTACATGGACAAAGGGTTTTATCTTCCTGACAGGAAATTTGCTCTGATGACGGACAGAGAAATATTTGGATGGAAAAGACCACACACTCATTTTAAAAAATTTAGAGAAGGTACTCCGATAAAATCTGTGGATGATCTTGCCATGGGTGATGTGCTTGTTCATTATTCTTATGGTATTGGCGTCTATAGGGGGCTAAAACTTTTAGATGGTCCAGAAAAAAAACCCAAAGAATTCTTACTCATGGAATATAACGGAGGAGATCAATTGTTTGTACCACCAGAAAGACTGCATATGGTTAACAAATACATTGGTGATTCCCAAAATATGAAACTAAGTTCGTTAGGAACAACAGAATGGGAAAGGACAAAGAAGAAAGCCAAAAAAGGAATTGAAGCAATTGCTGAAGAATTAGTAGCACTATATGCAAAAAAAGAAGCCACAAGAGGATATGAATTTGGAAAAGATACTCCATGGCAAAAAGAAATGGAAACAATTTTCCCATATGATGAAACTCCAGATCAAGTAACATCAATTAATGATGTAAAACAAGATATGGAATCAGATAAGGTTATGGACAGAATTGTTACAGGTGATGTTGGTTACGGAAAAACAGAAGTAGCAATTAGAGCTGCATTTAAGGCATTGATGGAAGGGTTTCAAGTAGCATTGTTAGTCCCAACAACAATACTGGCTAACCAGCACTACGAGACGTTTAAAGATAGATATGCTCCATTTCCAATAGAAATTGTTCAAATGTCAAGGCTTGTCCACGCAAAAAAGATTAAAGACAACATAAAAGATATTTCTGAAGGGAAAGCTGATTTAGTTATAGGAACGCATAGACTTTTATCGAAGGATATGAACTTTAAAAAATTGGGACTTCTTATTATTGATGAAGAGCATAAATTTGGAGTAAAGCATAAAGAAAAAATTAGAATGTTAAAAGAAAACGTAGATGTACTGACATTAACAGCTACTCCAATTCCAAGAACATTGTCTATGGCAATGAGCGGTGTTAGGTCTATCTCAAGAATAGACACTTCCCCAGAAGGAAGAAAACCAGTTAAAACATATGTACTCCAAGACAACGAAGAAGTAATAAAAAATGCCATAAAATTCGAGTTGTCGAGAGGTGGACAAGTGTATTTTGTACACAACAGAATAAGCGATATCATGGAAGTTAAAGAAAGACTGAAAAACCTCTTTCCGAATGTAAAGATTGGTGTTGGGCACGGAAGAATGAGTGGTGACTCGATTGACAGGGTTATTACACAGTTTTTACAAGGAGAACTAAATTTACTTCTCTGTACAACAATTATTGAGTCAGGGATAGATATCCCAACTGTAAATACATTAATTGTAGATAACTCGGATAGACTTGGACTAGCACAAATGTACCAATTAAGAGGAAGAGTTGGGCGATCAAATAGAAGAGCATACGCATATTTCTTTTATCCATCAAACAAAGCATTGTCTCAAAAATCTTCATCAAGATTGAAAGCAATGCAAAACTTTGTTGAATTGGGATCAGGGTTAAAAATTGCAATGAGAGATCTTGAGATAAGAGGAGCAGGCAATTTCCTTGGAACTTCTCAATCTGGTCATCTACAGTCTGTTGGATACCATATGTATGTAAAATTGTTAAAAGATGCTGTTGAAAAATCCAACAACCCAACAAAAGAGTATATTTCAGACGATTTACCAGATTTTCCAATAACAGGATTCATTCCAGAGGAATTTATTAGGGATGAAGCTGAAAGATTATCGATATACCAGGAGTTAACTAGAACAAAAAAAGAAAAGGAGTTAAAAAAATTAGTTAAAGAATATGCAGACAGATTTGGGAAAGCACCTAAACAAATGGAAGAATTTTACAAAAACCTTCATTTGAGAATACTATGTTACGGAAAAGGCATGAAAGAAGTGAAACTTGACAGAAACTTAATATTTTTCTATTTTCTTGAAAAATCAGAAAGATTTAAAATTACAACAACTTGTTTATCTTCTTTATGTCAGAAATTTGGGAATAATGTACATTTTTACGGAGGATATCTTACAGTGAGAAAAGAAGATATGGAGTTCAACACAGTAATTAGAGAGGTAATGAAATGTTTTTAAAAGGAAACTGGATTGTTAAGAATAGATTAATGATTGGTCCATGGCCAAGCATACCAGAAGAAAACATTCCAAATCTACACCCGATAGGAGTTGTTGTAAATTTAACTGGAACAGATTATTTTAGTAAAGAATTAGAACAAAAAACTGTTGATCTGTTAAATATTCCAGTTAAAGACTACTCTGTTCCAGATGCAAGTCAATCTTTAGAATTAATTAGAAATTTATCTTTTTACGATTATTGTGAAGTGCCAGTATATGTTCATTGCATGGGGGGGCTTGGTAGAGCTGGTACCATAGCCGGGTTGTTTCTTTTGTTAAAAGGATTTTCTGCCGAAGATGCGATAAAAGAAGTTAGACGATGTCGTCCAGGCTCTATAGAGACGAGAGAACAAGAAGAGTACCTTTATTACTGCAAAGATTGGATGCCTGCACTAAGTAACAAAAATGACCAAATATTTTTCAATGCAAAAAAATTAATTAAGATTCTTAGAGTTAAGTGCCCTTGGGATAGAAAGCAGACACATGAAACTCTAATATCATCATTATTAGATGAATCATTTGAAGTCATAGATGCTATTAAAGAAAAGAATTCAGATCACTTAAAAGAAGAACTGGGTGATCTATTAATCCAACCGTTAATTCAAGCACAAATTGCTGAGAATGATGGTGAATTTTCAATTTACGATTCAGTTTTATATATGATAAATAAATTAGTATTTAGACATCCACATGTTTTTAGAATTGGTAACGAATTGTCTTCTGATCAAGTAATTAATCAGTGGACAAACCTAAAGCAAATCGAAACAAAAAAATCTGAAGAAGAAAAGGATTTTTCTGTAGATTTAAAACCTGTAGTTAGGATATCAAATGAAGCCTCAGAGTATGGTTACGAATGGGAAAAATCTGATGATATTATAGAAAAAATGATAGAAGAATGTCTCGAAATAAAGGAGGCAGCTAACACAGGGAATAAAAGAGAAGTTGAACAAGAACTGGGTGATTTGTTATTTGCCTCTCTAAATTTTGCTAGGTTTTTTGGAGTTGATCCAATAAAGTCAATTGATAGAGGAAGAAGAAAATTTGAAATTCGATTTCGTTATATTCAACG
>JAGLCW010000130.1 GCA_023146045.1 Caldisericia bacterium | reverse complement strand
CAAATAATATGAAAAAAGAGCTTGTACATTGGAGATTTTACAAAACAAGAGAATCAGCACGTCAAGCCATATTTGAATATATTGAAGGATTCTATAACCAAGATAGATTACAAAAAAGACTTGGTTATCTTAGTCCAATACAATTTCTAAATTCACAGCAGAAGAATGTTTTACATAGTAGTGCTTAACAAATTGTCCGAAATAATGTTGACTTCCCAAATATAGTGTAGCATATTTAGTTTGCACAGTTTTGTGTAGCACCCTTGGTATCAAGTTGAAAACACAAAACTTTCTTTTTTCAATTACAAGCAAAATGATGCCATTGTCCAAAGGAACAATATCAATGAATCTCAATTGTGTATCAATGTCATAGTATTGTTTGTTTGGTTGATTGTCAAAATTTACTGGATATTGAAAATAAGAATTGCCATCTGAATTAATTGAGTAGATTTTTACTTTATTGTCATCTTTCTCGAAACTTACAATAAATAGAGTGTCATTAATAAATTTCACACTTGAAACATCATCAATCACTAGATTATCAGTTTTTGAAGAACCATCACTATGAATATTTATTGTTTGGTAAAGATTTTGGTCTTGTTCAATCATATGATAGTCAATAAAAACGGTATTCTTGTTACTGGATAGATATACATTGTCAATAATGTTACCCTCAATATTGTCTTCTGTTTTAAATAGTCTTTGAGACTTTATATACTCTATACGATCTTTCTGTATCGAGTACTCCTGAAGTTCAATCTGGTTAAAAAGAAATTTTCTTTCAGCTATACCAGAATAATCAGCAGGTTTAGTCATCAAATACAAAGATTGATTCAGTACAACTATTTCATCTATATTCACGCTTGCATGATTTTCAATTCCTCTATTTTCAATAAAGGTGCTGGTTGATAATTCAAGCTTCCCATCATTAAGTACATTGTACTGTTTCAATATTGTCTTATTGTCATTTACACAAGTTACATATAGTGTATTTTCCTGGATACACATACGGGTAACATAGTCTGGCCAGGAAGAAACAACCTCTGAAGATAGAATTTGATTATCGACAACTGTTCCATCCGAAATACGAATGCTCGAGATGTACATAGTATGTTCATCTGTTTGTGATGAAAAAGTACAAAATATGTACTCTTCATTCCACACTTTTGATATGATGTATGATCCGGTTACTTCTTTCCATGCTAATTCTCCGCTCAAACGATTATAGGCATTTATCTTTCCCAAATCCTGTAGGTTGATATCATCCGATATACAGAGGTCATGGTTAGTCATTTGAAAGAGTGAAAGAACATGAAACCCAGAAAATTGAAATTTCTTTTGTCCTGTTTCTACATCATAGCAAAGTGTTAAAGTAGATGAGTGGTCGTCAATATCAAATGTACAATACACTTCATTTAAATCCCATAAAAACATTCCATCAACTAATTCCAGGTTTTCTTCGTAAATTATTGGGAACTCCTTAAGATATGTACCGTCATTTTTTAGCACAACAATTTTGTTTTTGCATAATAAATACAAATTCTTCTCATGCTCAGAAATTGATACGATATTAGGATAGGTTGTTTCCCATACTATTGTTCCATTTTGTTCAGTGGATATCATTAAGTCTTGCGCATAAGATTTTTCCTTTATTACTTCAGGTGGCTTATTAGCAATAGTATTTGTTGTATTTGCTGTTGTACTGCAACTCACAAGAAACAACAAAAGAATAACAAGAAGCTTTGGAGTGGCGTTTTTTACGTACTTTTGAATTTTCATTTTCTTTCCTCTCTTGGAGAATCTAGCAATTGTAGAATCATGGTTTGGTTGGACGAGGTGCTATTGGCCATGTTTTCTCACAGTATTTTGAAGAAATATTGATTTTACTATTTTCATTTTTTATCCTTTACCAAAACAATTGTAAACTGAAAGAATAAAGAAGTACTTCATTCCAATAAATTTTCCGTTTCTGAACAAATGCTTACTTGTTTTAAAATAGTTTTCTAGCGAAACTGAATTTAGTCCTGAATTATACAAAGCGGTTTGAGAATTGTTTGTTGATCCTATTGTAAAAATCTTATCTTGAAATACTTTCATATCATAAATCCACTCTGCAATAAAAAACTCTTGGTATGTATCAACCGTTGATTGAGGGGTTTTTAATATTTGTTCCTTTGAGGCATCGGTAGTTGTATAGGTGCTGAAAGTAATATTGCCTTGTAGGTCAAGCTCAGCCATTATGCTATAGCATGGTTGTTCTGTTGGGTCTTCTACATTTTCTGGAGTGATTTCTTCGAAATAACCAAGCTGTCCGTTTTTTACAATTAAATTTTTGTTTTTTGTAGTAGTAACAAAGGCAATGCCGTTTTCCTTAAGTTGCATTTTGGTTCCATGATATACTCCAAAATGTTTATTCCAATCAGACATAAACTGATAGTATGGGGCTTTAATAGTATTTTGAAAATTTTGAATCCACTTTTGTTTTCCATCAGTAGAAGTTAAAGCTTGCAAATAAAGAACTCTATCTTCGTTATATTTCAACAATGAGCTATTAGGAATAGAGTTATCTCCAAGCAGATACACACTTTCTTCATTGCACTTCAGAGACAAAATAGCTTTCTTTAATGTAAATTCAGGAATGTATTTCCAGCATAGTGAACCGTCTTGAGACAATGCGTAAATAAAGGATGTAACAGGTTTTATTGTATCGTTTTTTTCATCACTAAACAAAGTTCCGCTAATGAACAGATTTGAAGAATTACTTGTTATGTGAATTTCTTCAATCCTTGTATGATCAGTTAATTCATTTAAGAAATTGTGAACTATTTCTTTATGCCATAGGAATTTTCCACTATATGAAAATGTATACACATTGATCTTTACTCCACCAGTACCAGGAACTAAAAGGCTGTTGTAAATAAGATGTATCCCAGAATCACTACAGTATTGGCTAAGATTTGAGTTACCTTCATTTTTAATCTGGGTCAACTCGGTTTTACTCATAACCATGTCTCCAGTTTCAGGATTCAAAGTCATTATTACAAAATCCTTGTTTTCATTAGTTCCAGATAAGTAGATTTTATTTGCATGGAAAAGCATCTCTTTACGTTCCCATTCTTTAGAAAAAAATTGAATCCATTGAATAGAACCATTTGGCAACATTTTCATTACAAATGTGTTGTTGTCTTTTGGAATTTTGTACCCATACAAGGATTGAACATGTTTGGTTAAACCATAAATGTATAAGTTTTCGTTTAAATCTGAAAGTACAAACTCTACAAAAACAGTTCTATATTCCCAATTGTGAAATTCATTTTCAAGTTTGAAACTCCATAAAATATTACCTTCTAAATCCGTTCGAGTTATTCTTTTTTCTTCATTGAAGCCTTGTTTGGTGTAATCATGAAAATTCATCCAGCCTAAAGTGTAAACCCCATTCTCTGTAGGAAAAATTTCAGGAGCTTCATTTCGTAATAAATTCGAGGAAGAACCTATAAGAATTTGTGATAGAAGTTGATCATTGTCAGGCTTTTCTTGTGTTGGGAAATATACATGTTGATTCATCCAAAATGTTGGATTCAGTCTCAAAAGGGAGTTTGAATTTTTTCCAACAAACACTACAAAAAAAATTGAAACTCCTACGACTACACTTATCAATATTATTTTTTTCATTTCGTTTTAAACACACTATCTTTCTTTTTTGAACCTTACTAAATTGTCCAAAATTAACATGTATCCCTATCGGTTAATTTACATCTATAGCTATAATGCCAAAGACATGAAATTGTAAATTTTCTGGTTTGGTATAGGTACTTTCAGTATCTTCTTTTAAGGAGTAGTATCCCAGCTTTTCCTTATATATAGCACAAAGAATACCTTCTTTAGAAATAACTAATTGGTTTTTGCATGCACGATCCCATACTGAACATCAAGAATGCTAATGTTAGAATGCACATGATATTTTTCATAATTGCTGGCTCCTCTCAAATATCTATAATGCCTTTGTAGCTACATCTCGTAGCACGATAGCAAGTAGAAATAGCCTATGAAATTCCTTTCGCAGTAACTAAAAGAAGAGATAGCAGGATTTGTTAAAAGGGTGTTTGGATTATTGGTTGTGCTTAAAATATACACCTTGTCGTTGTGAATTTTTAGGTCGTATATCCAGTCTGCCACAAAATATTCAGATGCCAAGTTTACTGTTGTTTCTAAACAGTTGATTCTTTGCTCTTTGGTAGAACTGGTAGTAGTATATGTGCTAAAAAGCGAAGTGCCTTCAGTGTTATACATATACAAAACGCTGTAGCATGGTTTTGTTGTAGGTTTTTTGTAAGGAACTACTGGTAAAAACAGATTAAATGGAGCTCCATTTTGAATTGGTATATTTTCGCTTTGAGTAGAAGTAGCAAGAACAATTTTATTGTTAGTCATTTGCAAATACAAACCCAAGAAAACAGAACCACCGGGATCTACCCCTGTTTCCCAAAAAACATAAGGTTCCTTTTCTTCACCTTTAATATAAGTGTTCCAAGTTATTTTGCCTTCTGGAGAAAAACTAGTTAAGAACACATCTTTTGCTGCATTCTCGGCTTGAGTTGTCATACCTCCAGCTACACATAATTGATTTAGATTGCACTCCATAGCATGAATCCATTTGTTTTCCTTCTGAGGCACTAGATATTCCCACTCTACGATACCAGAAGAATCAAAAGATACAATTTGAGAAGTTTGTGAAAAAGGACCTTCTAAAGATACCCGAGAACCTACCCACCCATCATAGCAGAAACATATATACAGATGCTGTTGATTAGCAGAAAACAGAATTTGATCCCTATAACGTAAAGATTCATTTAATTGTACTGGAAAATCAAATGACTTATCCCAAAGTTTTTCTCCTTCATAAGATACTGTTTGAATTTTTGCATGTAGCATTTGATTCTCTTCATCTGCGAAAGAATTGGCGATATGAATCCCAAAAGAGCTGTAGAATACAAAATCTCCTCTAATTTCAGTTTCTTTATCCCAAAGCTTTTTTCCATTTCGAGAATTAATACACAAAATGGTAGTTTTATCTTGCCTTGAATTAGTTGTTAGAGTTGTCAGATAAACTTTCTGGTCCTTCACAACTCCATGACTATCCAGTAAGTTAATATCAGAAAAGTGAATCCAGTTAATATCTCCATCTTTATCAATGCTTATAAGAAAACAAGGTTGATTTCGTGGAACCCATTTCCCCCACAAAAAATATCTGTCCCAAACTTTTCCCTGTACATATATGTTTTCTTCTTCATCGACAAATGCACTAGAAGTATATATTTCTTTAGTGTAACTCCCTCTAAAAATCTTTTCTAACCGAAAATTCCACAGTATGTTTCCATGTAAATCTGTGCGAGTAATCAATTTTTCTTTCCAGAATCCCTGTTGAATATAATCATGAAGGTTTACCCAATCCACTGTATACAATCCGTTTTGTGTAGTAAACAAAGCAGGATTTAGATTTTTTAAATGGTAACTATGATATCCTAATAGTGTTTGGTACTGTAAAGACTGAATGATTGGCTTTTGAACTGAATCAAAAACAAATTTTTCATTCATTTGGCTGGCAGAATCATTTTTTATGGAATTGTAGTAATTGTCTTCTTCATACGCCGTGTAATTTCTATATATATCCCTTCGAAAAATAACAAGTAGACATACTATAATCACAAACACCACAGCTAAGCAGGTTATAGCTTTTTTCAATTTCATATTTAATCGTTTCTCTTTCTTCTTTCATTAAGATAATCTGTATCATAAAGAAAACATTGAGATGGTTTTTCGGTTACATTTAAAAATGTAGCATAACATAACCAATCCTGCACATGAACAGGAGACGTTACAAATGAATTATACGATTTCCTTGGTGAACTACTATTCTCTCCATTCCATACAATTTCAGATGTTTTTGTTTTCAGTGAATATTTTTCTAAAATGGGTTCTTCTTCTATATTGACAGAAGTAAAGTACACTGCATCATCTACTTGTACTCCTTCCATAACATTATTGTAAGTTCCTAGAATGGAACCATCTCTGCTGTCGATTTCTACCATTTGGCTGCCGCTATACTCATATACTGAAAACATAAGTGAATCATTCCAAGTATAAAAAGAAGTTACCACCGGACCTGGTACAACTTGCTTCAAAATCTGTTTGCCGTTTTCTTTATCAAAACAGAATACATTATAATCACCTTCGTAGAATTTCCACACAGGCCCTTTTCCTGTTGAAACATAAACATTGCTCTGATCAAAATAGATAGATTGTATGTTCACGCCTGTTAGCTGATATGACCATTGTTCCATACAAGAAGAACTCCCTTCCAATCCAAATTTTTCAGTTTCATTCACGCGTAATGCTATTAATTCACAGGTATATGCTTCAATAGACATCATGTTATCTCGCTGTTCATTTAAAGTCATTTTAGGGGTACTATGGATATAGATTTGGTGATACCCTTCCACCGTTTCTGTTTGACCTAAATAAGAGATTTCTTTTCCATACAAATTTCGATTCAAACCAAAGTGTTGGAAATCGTCCAGCACTTGTTCTGCATATTCATGGAGCAATGGTTCTTGAGCCGGTTTGGTTGTTTTTCCAAAAGATGCACAGGATCCACATAAGAACAAACAACAAAATAAAACAAGCATTTTTTTCATGTTATTTCCCGACTCATTTACCATTTTCCAAAACCAAATTTACAATTACTTTGTACTACAGATATTTATAAATGCAAATTCGGGTCAATTATTTATTTTGTTAGTTCTTTTAACAAATGTGTCTACTTATCGTGAACAGTCCAGTATGGGTGTTCATGTCAAATGCATATATAGGAAGAGAACATGTATTCCAGAATTCAGGTTTATGGTACATGATGTAAAGGTTTTCATATTGACAGACAAAACGTAATTCTTTGAAAAATGGTTGCCCATAATCATCTAGCACATCTTGCGGTGGATACCAATTAACAATCTTTTCGCCAGTATCCGCATTAAGTACGTTTAATCGTACTTCTTTGTATTGATTTCCAGTATCATATTCTTTACTCAGGTAGCATATTGTGTGATTGTAATAGCAGAGATCTCGAAAGTGATTGCTAGGCAAGATGTGTTCCCAGAGAATTCTTTTTGGATCATTCGGTCTGGTTTCATATGAACCATAGTTTGGATCAATGTATGCTGATATTGCTTGCAATTTATCTCCATTAACTAGAACAACAAACGTATCTGTTTTTTGTGAAGTTGTTGATGTTTCATTTACCACTACATAACCGGAGTCTGGACTGTTAACTTCTTGTGTATCCAAATCTCTGGATACATAATCCCAGTACCAGTCATGGAAAGGGGATGTCAAAGAAGGATTCTGTATATCACAGCGAAGATATGAAACAGCATTTCGATGGTGAACACCTATGTAAAGCTGATTGTTATGAAGGCTTAAAGAATCATAAATAGGGCTTGCATCATCTGGAAATGGATAAAGCCATTGAACGGGGGTATCCTCTGGAAATATATAACTAGCTCCTATATCTGGAAATTCTTCTTCGGTAGAAGATTCCTTTGTGGTTTCAGTAGCAATTGGTTTTTGCATGCACGATCCAATACTGAACATCAAGAATACTAATGTTAGAATGCACATTAAATTTTTCATAGTTTTCTTTTTCCTCTCAAGTATTATTCTAATGAGATAGCTAAAAGCTCTTGGAATCTATCTCCATAACCGTCTTCTGTGTCTAAATATTTTCCTTTAACTAAAATATATACGTTGCCTTCTTCAGATATAGTAAAACAATTGTGTCCCTTGTTTCCAGTGTAGTTTTCCATTGAACTACATACATATTCATCGCCAATTAATTCTTTTACATCCCAGTATTTCAGAAGCTCTCCGCTGTCTGCATCAACATGGCATATATAGCGATTTTCCAATATCAACACCATAGTACTGTCTTTCAAAACAGAGCTATAGCCTGTTGCGTTATCGGCAAACCAAACAGGCTTTTTTGAAAACTTTTGTAAAGAGTAAAATTTGTTGCTTTTCTCCTCAGTTAAATATAAGCGTTTGTTTGTGACACCATTAAGAATATCTCCATAAATAATTGGGGCACATCCTTTATCTATCTTTCTTCCTGTTTGAGCATTTAATCCATAATAAGAATATTTTCCAAACATAATGCTGAAAAATGTTTCTCCATAATAATACATTCTGGGATTTTGATTCAAAATTAAATGATATGGCTCTATCCCTAACTTCTTCTTCCATTGTAACCTCTTGGTTTCAGTATTGTATGCATATATGGTATCTTTTTTTTCAATACTGAAATCTTCTATTGGACAGACTATTTCAAACAAGTACATATTACCAATCTTTGGGGTTGCACCAGTTTTTCGTTCTTTAAAAATTATACTCTGTCCATATGCAGAGGAAGGGTTTTCAACTTCCCATACAACTTCACCTGTTTCTTTAGAAATAGCTTTAACACAAATATCTTTTACCGTCTTCTTGTATACTACCGTAAAAGCAGTGTAAACAATAATATCATCATATTGCTCAATACCATTCCATGAAGAAAACTCTGTTGTGTTGCCCCCATTAAATGGTAATTTATGTTCCCATAATACCTTATTGCCTTTTGGGAAGGTTTGAATAGCGGTTACCTTTTGTTTGGAACATATATAATATGTTTGGTTTAGAGATGAAGATTGTTGTGTACTGATTCTAGAATCTATTAGAATCTTTTCTTCAGCGTATTCTACTTTTGGCATATTTGGAAATGTCTCTTGTTTTTTCCCCGTAAGAAGATTAAATTCATGATAACCAAAGTTGCTTTCACAATTTCCTTTGACAAATATTTGAGTTTTATCTAGAAATAACAATGGGTGCATATATTCTTGCTTTTCTGTTTTCCAAATAAACTGGTTGTTTTGTTTTTCTTTTAAACTATTCAAATTGCCTTTAAAACAATAGGAAATATTTACAGGTTTTTTTTGAAAAACTCCGCAGAAATCACCCACTAAACTATAGCAAGAGACACCAAATGGAGTAAAGAATAGTAGAAATATTACAAAAACTAGAACCAAAGTAAGTATAATACGATTCTTTTTCATATTCTGCTTATCGGTATTTTTCATTGTTTGTCCTTTTTAAACACACTCCGAAAATCATGGAGTAAAAACTCTTATATGCCATGTAAACATCTTCCAACTAACTACTTTTACGCCTTTCTCAAAAATTGATTGAATCAACCCAGCATATGGACCTCTATTATTCCATCCAGATTCAGCTCCATTATACGCTTGAACCGCAATCAACCACTGATTATACGTAGGTGCATTTCTTTTCCCCGACTTATATGGATATTTAGTGAAAACTGTTAGTTTGGCAAATAATTCACCAATACCTATGCCAACATTTATAAAACTGTCAAGATAAGCACTGTTTGATCCTTTTAAAATATCTTTAAATCCATCTGATATACTATTTGCAAATGGAGCATAACTTGTGCTATCCATGCTCCAATGACTTTGACCTTCATCATCAAGACCTGCTTGGTGTATCTGCATTAATCCAATATTTAAGTCATCATCGTATTCATCCCATCCATCAGCGTTACCCATTATTGATTCTTGCAACATCATTGCCTTTGCAATATTTGCTAAATCTAAGCCAGACAATACAGTGCTATCAGTAACCGTTGTGGAATCTCCATCTCTAAAAAGGTCAATTTCTAAACCACTTGCTTCAATCCAAAAACTAGTCCAAAAACCAATATCCATATCAAATTGATTTAAATCTTCGGTCCATTTTCGACTAAGATACCATGGGGCTTTATATTTTTGCATTCTTGTTTTTATGGCATAACCAAGCAAAGAGTGCTTTACAAAAGTACCTAGGGCCTTGCTCCCGCCAAATCTATTGTCGTATTTTACCACTCTTTTATAGTTTTTAAAATTCTTTTTGGCATAATCATTAAACTCATTAATAAATCCATCCATAAAGTTTTTATAGTCATCGTCATCAAATCCCTCAAAAAATTTTTCATCGTTCAATCTTCCCAATGCTTCTCTTAATGATGATTGTATCATCCTTGATTCAGGTGTTTCTTTACCGTTACTGTCTCTTACTTTAACGGTAAATTTTCCATCTTTATCAAAACCGTAAGTTACAGTATACTTTCCGTTGTCTATATTAATGGTTTTCCCACCAGTACCTAATTCATCAACCATATCTCCTGATGGTTCGAAATATCTTGTCATTGTATAATTGCACGCATCATTCATTTCATTTAAGTGTCGATTGGCTATGGGATCTAATCCTTCTGCAAGGTCTTGTGTTGTTACTTCAGGTAAATAACAAGGGTCATAGCTTGGTGATGCATTTGGTCCACTCATCCTTGGTGGGTTTCCTGTGTTCTCTGGTGAGTTTCCTGACGGGTCTATTAGGGTTATTGGGTCGT
>JAGLCW010000013.1 GCA_023146045.1 Caldisericia bacterium | reverse complement strand
TCTAACTGAGACAAGGTTATGTCTGCACGCACTGTAGCAACTATTTAAAGTAACAAATTCAATCTGTCCGAAATGTTAACATGAACTCATCCGTTTCTTTGAAAATAGTTTGTCTATTTTATTTTTACTCACTTTAACCATGCAAACTTACTTATGTCTAAGGCAGTCAGGAAAATCTGTTCATTGCTTTTGGTTTTAACTAGTAAAAGATTGTTGAATTTTGTTATGGTTTGTTCTGAGGGTATAAGCCGTGGAGTAAATCCTACTTGACCTGTTATTAAAGACATGGGAATTGAAAAACTCTTTTCTATTTCTCCTGTTTGCTTATTGATCAAATGAAAGTTGGATGCTTCATCTGCTACAAGAATATGATTCTCGTCCCACTCTATTATGTTTGAAACAATATGAAGCTGGTTCGGTAAAACACAAGTCCATTTTGGTTGCAGAGTTGGTAGCTCATAACACTGTAAAGGTCCAGGTCCCCTTATTAAGATCGCATCATCTACATACTGAAGGAGTTTCCAGTCAAGACCTTCACCAACGTTTGAGTTAAATACTTTAGTAACTTTTTCTTTTAGAGGATCAATTTGAAAAATATTTCCACTGTGATGGCAACCATATAAAGATGACTGAGTATTCAGAAGTGAACCATTGAAAATCATCCCTGGGCACAGTATAGAAGTTACAGCATAAGTATTCATATCAACTTTGTAGACTGTTCCTCCGTACGAGCCAGTTCTGCTAGAATTATGAATACTGGACTCCCCGTCATAATGAGTAAAGAAAAGAAGATTGTTCCAAATAAACAGATCTGAATCAATTACTCCAGCGTTCTCTGGAAGAATGTATTTCCATTCTTCCTCACCAGTATTCTTGTTTAAAACAATCAAATTCCCATATACAGATCCGAGATTTTCTTCTTGCTTGTATTTACTGTCTCTCGTATAAGTTACTGCAAAAAGCTTATTGCCAAAAAGTTTCATGTCTTCCCATAAATGACCTGTCCATTCATCTTCAGAAAGAGTATGTGTCCATTTTGGTTTCAGAGTTGTGCGATCTAATGCACAAATAGATTTATTGTCATTTTTGTAGTAGATGGATGTATCATCCACAATTAGTTTTGAGTGAATTACATCAGGCATAGTTTCACTTTGCAGCAAATCTCCTGAATAAAGGTCAAAAACTTTGATTGTAGAATAATTTTCTATGAGGTATATTTTTGAGTCATATTCTGTGTTAATTCCAGAGAGTACCTTATAAGGTATTTGTTCCTTGTCAAGCTCTATCTCGTGTTTCCATTGCATAGGTAAAACATCATATACTGATTCTTTAATAGGTTTTTGTGGCGATTGTTGTAGTTGTAAATTGTTCAAAGAGTATACTACTTCTTCTTCATTCAATGTAAGGTATACATCTTGCAAAGCAGACAAAGTTTTCCCGCTTGTCGCTACAGAACCACTATTAAAATCATTAATCTGAACGGTTTTTAAAATTTCTCCCGTGTCTTGTTTCACTGTGACAATATGATGATCATAAAAGAATCCCAAAATTGAAGAATCAATCCTACAAATTAATGGTTTCTCTCCTGCAACTTCTTGTGGTTCATGATATTTCCAAAGAAGGTCACCTGAAGAAATATCAAAAACAGACATTTCTTCATCACGATAAACGTACACTGAATCATCTGCATATTTTAACAAAGAGCCCATAATCTCTTGAGAAGGACTTATCATTGTTTTGTATTCACAGGTTTGTGAACTCAACAAATACACATTACCTGCAGTAAATTTTTCCTTAAAAGTTTCAACAAGAACTCCATTCTGGGTTGGATAATAATGACTCTTTTCAACAGAACCAGGAATAGTTGTTTCACATTTGAGTTCTTGAGTTTGTAAGTCTAATGCCACCATTTTACTAGAATAATCATCAATACTGCTATCAAATTTTACTTGAAAAAAACATAATGTATCGTCCTGAATGTGTAATAGCAAACTCATTGGGTCATCTGTTTGATATCTCCAGGCTGTTTCTCCTGTTTGTTTATTCATAGCAACAATACAACCAGAAGTTCCTTTAGGCCAGCCTACCATTGTACTATAAATAACCCAGTCCTTGTAAAGCACAGGAGCCTTGTATCCACCAATAGGCCATTCAATTGAAAAATCATGTTTCCATGCAACATTACCGCTTGATAACTCTACAGCTATGACACTGTTTCCACTTTTGTAATAAGCTCTAAACTCATCCATTGCCAATCGACTATCAACTGGAGGTATTGAATTAGGAGCTTTCAGAAAAGCACCTGTGCAAAAATTTAAAACAACCAAAGAAGAAGGTATTCCAGGATACTTGTTTTTCTCTGTTGGAACAGTTGGAAAGCATGTAAGTTCTCCACATGAAGGTGCTCTGAATAGAGTCTTTAGAATATCAGGAGCATATTCTTTTGCCCAGGTTACGTAAATTTCATGATCCTGAACAATAATTTTGTTCTCGTCATTTCTACACCCAATTATCATATTAAATGCTGTTAATGCTATACATAATGATAATATTGTACAAATTATTTTTCTCATATTCAGTCTACTTTCTTTTACCGAGTCTAAGGACCTTTATTTTCATAAACTCTTTTAATAATACTCATGTGGTTTTCTAGATCTTCGTTGTCTTTCCAGTTTTCAACTAGCCCTGCATTGAAACCTCTAATTGCATCAAGCCAGTCTGAATACGTTGCAGTTCGATCTCCAGTTGAATATGTAAAATTTGGACCTAATACTAACCATCCAAATGTTATTCCTATGCCTAGTCCAATGTCAAGAAATCTGTTATTCAAGTAGTTGGTTCCAATAAAATTACTTCCATATTGTCTAACACCATCAAGGTTTTTATGTAAAGATAACAAAGGCCAATTCCAACCACCTTCTTTCTTATATGGGGATTCATCAATTTGGAAAACTCCTCTATCATTATTGTCATCAGCATTCTCCCAGTCTTGTTTTGATTGCCCAAGTCTTGATTCTTGGTATGCCGAAGCTTTCAATAAATTAGCAACTTCTAATATACTTAAAGAATCATGCGTATTCTTTTCAGGTGTTGTAGCACCATCCATTTCAAATTCATCATACCAAAAGCTAGTCCAGAATGCTATCTCATAATCATATAAAGAATAATCTGTCCAGACTCCATCATCAAGAGGATCATTGTCATACGTATGCATTAGTAAAGAAACCCCATACCCTATTGTAGCGTGTTTCATAAACTGTGTTAACCCGTCAGTTCCACCACCTACAATATTCATGAAAGTACCCAAATTATCTCTTGCAAACAAAACTAGATTTCTTAAAAATGTTTTCGTGTCACCAAGAGATACTCCGTCTTTACGAAGTTTACCAAAAGCCAAATTCAAACCAATAGCAATGGCTGTACTTTCTTTAGATATACTTCCATCTTGACTAAAAAATCCACCAGTTTTAGGCGAAGCAAACAGTGATCCATTTTTTGTTTCATAAACAGTTACTGCAATTCCATTAATGATTACTTGATATTTATGTACAAATCCAATCTCCTTTTCAGCATCAGTAAGTTGGGATGTAATATCGGTGTATCCATAAGATCCACATGCATCATAATTGGCAGTAATATTTCCTAATCCTACTCCTACTCCTGCTACTGCTCCTATGGCAACACCCCCTACGTTATCAATTGGGTTAGGACCACCTGGTTGAGTGATGTCAGGAATCCTAATTGGATTAGAAGAAATGTGTGCGTTTGGTCCACTCATCCTTGGTGGGTTTCCTGTGTTCTCTGGTGAGTTTCCTGATGGGTCTATTAGGGTTATTGGGTC
>JAGLCW010000129.1 GCA_023146045.1 Caldisericia bacterium | reverse complement strand
GATTGGGATTAGAATATGTGCTTAACAGAAGAACAATTAAGTATTATAGACCAAGTTAAAAAGCACGAGTGTAAACTTTTAAAAATTGAAGCTAAATCAGGTTCAGGAAAATCATCAACACTGGTTGAGATAGCTAAAGCATTAAATCCAAAAACTGGATTATATCTAGCATTCAATAAACATATTGTTGTTGAGATGACTGGGAAAATGCCTTCCGGTATTACTATTCAGACTACGCATTCATTGGCATATCAAAATACAGTTAAGCCATTGAAATTAAAAGTAGGATTTTTCAAGTGGAAAGATATCAAAACAAGAATGATTTATATTCATAAGTTATTGACAATCGACACAATGAATGATTTTTTCTTATCAAAGCATACAACATTTGAAGAATTCAAAGAAGAACACAGGCTGACTGACAATATGGATAGTATTAATCCAGCAATATACAAAGCAGCCTATGCATCTCTAAAGGAGATGTTCTCCGGAAAAGTAGATATTACTCATGCAGGATATTTGAAAATGTATCACATGATGCTTTCATCAGGCAAGATCCACCACAAGGAACTTGATATTGTAATGCTTGATGAGTTTCAAGACAGTGCACCTGTAGTTTTAGAAATATTCAGACTACTACCAGCAAAAAAGAAAGTTGTTGCTGGAGATAATTTTCAATCAATCTTCAAATTCAACCAATGTGTAAATGGGTTTGATGAATTTGCTAACGAAGGTTATTCTTTACCTATGACACAAACATTCAGATGTAATCCAGAACTAGCAGAAAGAGTCCAGACATTCATGAGAAGACATGCTGATCCACATTTTCAATTCATAGGAACAGAACCAGAAACAAAAGCTATTGAATCTGTCATGCACATAAGCAGAACCAACTCCGCACTTGTCGGTAAGATCATCGACCTTATGGAAGAAGACATTGGATTCAATATGGCACGTAAAGCTTCAATAGTGTTTGAGCTGGTTCTAATTCTATTGCAATTGAAACCAGATTCAAATATCTACTCAGGAGAGTGGAGACACTTACAAGCTGATGTTGATGAATGGGAAAATGATGACCTGCTAAAGCGAACTCACCGAACAGCATTATCTTACATTGCAAAAAAATATGAAGATGAAATTCCTATTAAGTCAGCAGTCGGTATTATTACCAACTATGGTCCAAGGAAAATCTTTGGTGCATACAATTTTGCTAAAGCTCATGAGAAAGAAAAGAATCACAAGGTCACTATCGGTACAGCTCACTCACTTAAGGGTGCAGAAGCAGACAGAGTATATATACTTGATGATGTGAACAATTCAATTCGTGATCTCATCGATGAAGATAAGCCACTTGAGGATTATACTGAGGAAG
>JAGLCW010000128.1 GCA_023146045.1 Caldisericia bacterium | reverse complement strand
GAGGCTAGATAGGTAATTCCCATGTAAAATACTTGAGGAATGAAATGGAATTTTACTTTGAACTAATGATTGGGATGTTTTTGGTTACCACTGTATTAAGTTACTCGTCTCTAAAAAGTGTTTTGTTATTGGTTTTACCATCAAGAATGTTAGATGGTATTGAAATGTTTTGTTCTTTATTGTAGAAGTTTCCGATTTTGTAAAATAAAAAAGATCAGCCAAAGACGGTTGTTAAATTCGTAAAGGAGAAATAATGAAAATATTTGCAAAACTGTTGATAGCATTTCTAGTAGCTAATGTATTATTTTGCCCCACGAACACAAATGTATTTGCAGAAGAACTTACAACTAACATCATTATTGAAAATGAAATAAAAGGAAAGAATAACTGGTATCTACAAACACCAACTGTCACTTTTGTGTGTTCCAATAAATCAGCCGTCATATATTACTATTTCAATGACAAAAAAGAAGAACCCCACCATATATACATAGGCGAACCAATAGACATTGAAAAAGATCATAGAGATGGTGATCTTGGCTTAGGCAAATACACAGTAAGTATTACATATTACGCTAAAATAGGTGACAAAAAAGAAGAACCCAAAACATGTGAGATAAAAGTAAATACTATGAATCCAGAAATTGTACTTGAAAAACCAGCTGAGCTTTCATTTACTACAATAGATCCCACAGTAACAATAGATGGGAGAGTAACATTAATTTTGGTTATGGAAAAAGGAAATTGGGTATTTAAGTATGATGCAACAGTTTCAATAAATTCTGAGAATATACCAGTAAATCCCGACAACGGGTCTTTTAAAAATGAGTATAACCTGAAGCCTGGCCATAACAGTATTAAAGTAATTGCAGAAGATCTTTCTGGAAGAACAATGGAAATATCAATTAGTGTTTTTTATGAAACTTACATTAGTACATATGTATTGCTCTTCAAGTACGACTCTCAGGAAATATACATTAATGATGATCAACTTCCTAATTCAGAGGATACATCATTTGTTATTACAGATGGTCGAACCATGATTCCTATGGATTTCTTTACAGAATATTTTCCATCTGAAGTATACTCAAGTAATGAAAATGGTAAGTTTATTCTAACTTACAAGGACACTTCCATTGAGTTCTGTGAATCCAACACAGAAGCTATTGTAAACGGAGATGAAGCTCACACCATTTCACCACCATTTTACCGGGGCAATGAACTATATATTCCGCTAAGGTTCATGTTCGAAACCTTTGGTGGTGAAGTCAGCTGGAGAAGCACATTCAGAGATATTTACGTAGAAATAAGTATGTAAAAGTAGTATTTAATTCAATAATTCAAAAGAAATTCTTAAAGACTACATATAATTATAAAATCAAACTCAATTTAGTTGCTGTTTTTCTAAAAGCACTTTGCTTAACATGCAGGGTGCTTTTTTTATGCCATCTCATAGCAAATAAACAACAAAGGTTAGCAAAAAACATTCACTTGTTAGCAAAATGAGTGAA
>JAGLCW010000127.1 GCA_023146045.1 Caldisericia bacterium | reverse complement strand
AGCACATAGCCAGCCATTCGTTTTGTAGCTACAGTACGTCTTTTGGGATTGTTCAAAACGTGCTGTGCTACATTCCACATTTTTTCGTTTGTTTCGGCATCAAAGGTTATTTTGGCAAGAATAAAACTAGCTAAATCTTTATCAGTCTGTGAAGAACCTTTTTCTCTTAATGCAGTATTAGCAAGTTTTTGTACTCCGTAACTAATTTTCTTACCGTTTTTCAATCTTAACTCCTTGTCACGTGTTAAATTCTTCTTTAAAGTATTAAAAGTTTCATAGATATTATTAGATTTTTGGAATCATTAACAACTACAAAAGAGTTACTTCACCTCTACATTGACACTTACTGTTTTTGATCTTCCATTGGAATCTTGGATTACTAGTTTTAGCGTCATGGTTCCTTTATCTTTGTATGTGTGTGTGTTTGACCATTCTGTGTTAGTTTGGTTTGCTTCTTCTTTTGTTTGTCCATCTCCCCAGTATAGTTTGTATGAGAATGGTGTAGAGAATCCTGTTAATTCTATGTATGTTGTTAATTTGTCGCCTACTGGTAGATAGTATTTACCGGTTTGAGAGTCATATACTAATCCTTCTAATCTTAGTTTAGCATTTAGCCTGTCTACTCCTGATTGTATTCTTTTTAGTATTATCGTTACATGTGTTTGAGATGATTGGGATAATTCTGATGTTAGTTTAAATACTGTAGTTGCACTAGTAGCATTGCTAATTGATGTAGTTACTGCTCCTGTAATATTAAAGGTTGTTGTTTCGTTTCCTTCTATTTGGTTTATGTTTAAGATTAATTCTCCACTTGGGAGTACATTCCCCCTACCTAGCGTAGATGATTGATATGTTATTGTAGTTGGAAATGTTACTGACACTTTAAGATTTGTGTCTTTTGTTTGTCCTAAGTTTGTTATGTTTATTTTGTATACTACGTCATCTCCTGTGTTGAAGATTTTGCCATTTGATGCTGCTGATATATTTAGATTAGGTGGGGACGAAAGTGTAGTAAATGTGAATAGTTGGCTCCATATGCGTCCTTTTCCTCTTACTCTCCATTGGTACTCTGTTTCATAAGATAATGATCCTGCTGGAGTATTAAACTCTTTATTTGTAATTCCTGTGTATATATCAACTCTTACATTTTTTTTGAGTATTTCCAAATCATGTGTACATGGACAATATATTTCTTCCCATTTGAATGTTGGTGCTACAACTACATTCAGTGCAAAATCTACAGGATTAAGAAGAGTTGGGGGAGGACATGTTGAAAGCTTCATAACAAATGCGTCAGAAACTCCTCCAAACACTTTATACGGTCCAGGAATAAATGGGCATATTGGGAAACCTTGATTTTCTGAAGACAAAGTACGTCCTGCTACAAAGACATTTCCTAGGCTGTCTGCTACAACAGAAGTAGGAACGTCATACTCTGTGCCACCAATATATGTTGAGTAAAGAAGTCTGGATCCATCGTTTGAAAGCTTTAAAAGGCATGTGTCTTTTTCACCTGAATATCTTTTATATGAACCAGGAATAGATGGGCATATTGGGAAACCTTGATTTTCTGAAGAGCTTGTATATCCCGCTATGTAAGCATTGTTATATGTGTCAACCGTAATTGCATAAGAAGATTCTTTCAACTCTCCACCTAGATAAGTTGAATACAGGAGTTGTGATCCATCAGCAGCTATCTTTATTGCATATATGTCACTATCTCCACCAAAAACCTTATACGGTCCAGGAATAGATGGGCATATTGGGAAACCTTGATTTTCTGTAGAATCAGTTTGCCCTGTGATATACACATTGTTTGATTCATCTATTGCTATTGATGCTCCAAGTTCCCAATTTTCTCCACCAATGTATGTGGAAAAAAGAAGTGTTGTTCCATCTGCTGAAAGCTTTAAAACGTAAGCATCATGACTACCAGAGAAATTTTTATAAGGTCCAGGAATTGATGGACAAATGGGAAAATCCATAGCTTCTGAAGAAGAAGTAGAACCGGTAATATACACATTGCGATCTTCATCAATAACTAATGCTTGTGATGCATCATAATTTAATCCACCAACATATGATGCATAAAGAAGGTTTGATCCATCGGCAGAAAGTTTCATTACAAATGCATCTGCGCCTCCACCAAAATTTTTATAAGGTCCAGGAATTGATGGACAAATGGGAAAACCATCTAATTCAGAGGAGTAAGTTGTTCCAGTAAAATATGCATTACCATCTCCATCAACAGATACGGAATAAATAATCTCACGCCTCATTCCACCAATGTATGTAGAGTAAAGAAGTGTGGAACCATCGGCAGAAAGTTTCATTACAAAAGCGTCAGTATCACCACCAAAATTTTTATACGGTCCTGGGATTGATGGACAAATGGGAAAACCTAGAACTTCCGCTGACTGCGTATCTCCAGCTAAATAAACATTGCATTCATCATCTAGAGCTAATGAATAACCCCTTTCATACAAAATTCCACCAATGTATGTAGAGTAAAGAAGTGTGGAACCATCGGCAGAAAGTTTCATTACAAAAGCGTCAGTATCACCACTATAAACCTTATATGCACCAGGAATAGTTTGGCATATAGGAAAGTTTTCAGTTTCTGAAGAATTCGTTTGTCCAGTAATATATGCATTGCCATATTGGTCTATTTTTATTGAATTAGCAAGTTCAAAGCTAGTCCCGCCAATGTATGTAGAGTAAACTACTGGGTCTATTACAATAGTTTCTTCTCGTACTTTGGGTAAATTTTCAACTTTAAATGAATATATATTTTCATCATTTATTACAAATGAGGATTCAAGTTCTTGTTTTGATTCCTTTGTGTATGTGTATAGTTTATCATCTAGTAATGTTATTGTTGTTTTTAAATTGTTTGTATTGTCTTGCAAGCTTGAGCTTTGGTTTAACGTTTCGAGTACTAGGGTTTTTTCGTTTTCTTTAATGTTAGCTCCTGCTACCTTAATTTGTAAATCATTTAGGTTGGCTTCTGGACTAACATAGTATTCGTACTTTAGACCTTCTTTTGTAAATGTGTAAGCTAAGTCTATCCCATTCCATACGTTTGTATATGTTACTGTTTGATAGTTATTGCAACCTATAGCCCATGATTCTTGTGGTCCAAATAAATAGTTGTTTTTGTGAATTAATGGCTTTGTTCCTGATAAAGTTGGTGTAACAGAATTTACAAATGAGAGAGTTATGTATTCGCTTGGTATAACTGATTTATTGAATTCAGTGGATACAGCTGAATCACTTTCGTCTTTTGTTTGTTTCATTTCGTAGCATATTTCATTAGTAGTAAATGCTACTCTTCCAAAAGGAGTATTGCCCATGTACTTAATACTTGGGTGCCATTGTCCTTTGTTTTCTGTAAAGTATTGGCTGGAGGAAATTATTTCAGAAGCTTGCCCTGTTGAAATATTTTTGTTCAAGTTTTTTTGAAATGAAAATTGCGAAGCACTTGAATCTGTAGAATATGCTTTGGTTTTAGAAATATTTGCAAAAGATGTTGAAAGCGATATGGAAGAAAACATTATTAAAGAAAGTGCCAATATGCAAAGTTTTTTAAACATAAAAATAGCCTCCATACACAATATACTAAATAGCACTGACATAAATCTTCAGAATATTTTTTACACTAGTTGCCATTATAGTTGGAATTTAATGTAACTAAACAAATTTTTCGAGGTTTCTATATTATTTTTAAATCAAAATAGTCTATTTTTCTCTTGTCATAATTTAGGTATGTACATACTATTAATGTAATTTCATACCAATTTGGAAATGTTTTTTAATCCTTTTTGGAAGGAGGGTGAAATGAGAACTATTTTGCGTATTGCGTTATCTATTATTCTTTCTATGTCAATAATGTTTGTAAACCCTCTTACTGGTAACAAATATACATTTGCTAGCGAAGGTATATATTTTGAAATTTGCCCTAACCAATCACTAAATTCTACCATCACCATTACAGCTCACCCAGATAACACAGAAACCTGTCACGTAACAATAAGCTGGGATGCTAGCTGGCTAAATATTTCTCCTTCAGAGGTAAATATTGCTCCAGGCGGGAAAAAAGATGTTGAAGCAACAATTAACTCAAACGGTTTAGAACCTGGTGACTACACCGATAAAATTATACTTGAGTCTAATTGTAAACCCAGTTATTCCGAAATACCAATCCGAATTAAAGTATTGAAATCAATTATTCAAGTTGATGCTTCAAGCAAGGAATGGGAAATACCTTCATTTGGAACAACAAATAAGCAGTTTACAATACTAAATCGTTTATGCGATACAGTTTTAACTTTCCATGCTGGTGAATCAAGCGGCAAAATAGAATTATCCTTCCCAGATAGAACACCTATAAAACAAGGAGAAAGACTTCGGATTCCAGTTAAAATCAAATCCCAAGAGTTCATTAAAACTGAAACACATAGAATTTACATCAGGTCATTTGGTATTGATGTAGCAATGATTACTCTTAGGCTTGTTCCTATTCTATCCCCACCGATAGTTACGGTAAGAGATTTGATAGAGAAACATGTTAAATGGAACCAGAAGGAAGTTATTGTTTCCACACATTTATTAAATTCTTCAACGCCGTTGTTGTGTGATAGAATACCAGTTTGTAGCACTAAAATGGAAGATAACAACTCATTTATTCAAGTACATGATCCTTCAAGATACTTATCAGACTATAAGTTTGGGCAGGTTATGCTTGGTACTTTTACGGGAACTTTTAGTGATGGGTCTTTCACTCTAACTAAACCTGTTGAAAAGCATTATGATTCAATTTTAGACTACGAGGAAATATTCGATTCTTCAAACCATTTTAAGCCTTTCCCCGTAGAATCAAATCACTTCCTGTTGTACATACAAGGTGACAGTAGTTTTCCACCGCTTCTACATGAACAGTTAGTTATGGAAACCTTGAAGCCACTTTCTAATCTTCCATTTAATCGAAATAATTCTCACATTTTCTTCCCTTTTAAGGCAACTTCTGTCAAAATGGAAGATAATTTTTCTAGCGAATGTATACGTTCATATTCTATAAACTCTATTGAAGAATCCATAGATTCCTTAAATGAACCAATGAGGAGGGTTCTTCGAACAAAAGAAACTCCAACGCTTTGGGTTCATTTATCAGGCTTATGGCATACTAAAGATGGGAAAAAATGTTTACTTATCAACGATAAGCCTTTTTACTTAGATGAGATAAAAGAACATTTAATGAAACTGAGCATTCTTGGTCCAGTAGTTATTGTTCTAGACTGCGGTGACACAGAAGGTTTAAAAGAAGAATTGTGTAGTATCGGCAATTCTACACTATTAGATTGTTCAAGTGTAGAATCTACAGCAGTTTGTTACCCATTCTCTTTAGCAAAATCTTTCTATGAAAAAATTCAGGATTACATAAATCCAAAAGATTACGATATCAACTGGATAAAGCTTTTACAATATGTTAAAAAGGATTGTACCTTCATTAATGGGCTACTGTATTCAAATAAACTAGAATGTTCAATTGTTGAAAGAAAAAAGAGTTTAGTTAGAGATAATGTTGATGTAATTAGATACAAAATTAAAGCAATTCAAGATAAAACAAAAATAAACATTGATAACACTGGAAGAAGTACCCATAAGGAAACAATTTTTTGGCTCAAGCATCCTATTGCTAGAATTGAACCGTCTCCAATATGTCCTCCAGTACCTTTACCATTTGACATTTCGCTTCACCCAGTTGGCGAAATTGAAACTTCAAAACCAATACTTATAAATGGAACAGTTACGAAACTAAATGATTTAAGAGGAAATTTTGAGGTTGACTCATTTTTTGATGTAATATATCTAATTGAAGTACCAGAAAGACCATTTGAAGTTCAAGAGGGCGATATAGTAAAAATCACAGGTACGTTGCAAGGAGAAACTACAGTAATACCTGAACACATAGAAATAATAAAGAAAGAATGTAAAATTGGAATAAGCGATATTGATTCAGAAGTATATTGTCCAACTTGCTTTACGTGGAATTACGCTGAAGAAGCTTATGTTGAATATCAAGATTTAGAATATGTTCTTACAAATAGTGGAGATATTGGTGCAGCAATTAGTGTATCAAGTAGTATAAAGCAAATTGAGGGTTCTCTTCCAATTAATTTTAAAATATCTTGGAATCCTACATCTTTCCCTCTTCCAGCAGGCTCTACTTACAATTTAGGAGGTGAATTAGAAATTCACAATGTTCCTGAATTAGTTCCAGAAATACAAGTTTTTGTAATTACAACAACTTTCACAATATCGCCAAAACCATGTCCAAAGAAAATTGTAAAGAAATTTATGGTTACCCTATGCCCAACAGAACGAACAGTAAAAGGCAGGATATCCTTTAAAAATGTTAAAGACAAGCAATGTGGAATTGCAAATGCTACAGTTCGACTATATTTGAGGTACGACCCAGAATGTGGGTATGATCGATCTTTTACAGTAGAAATGGGTGGCATTGAAGGAGTGCACCCAAGTGCCAAACAAGATCTACCAGATTACTCGCTATACCTTGAAACAAAAACAGACTCAAAGGGATACTATCGTTTCCAGTTCATTGATAAAGACTGCAAGCATGAATATAGAGTTATTGTTTTGTTCAAAAACGAGTATATGAATCTAACATACCAAGATTGTTCAAATACATTTTTTGTTTTTAGTGACATAGATGGAGTTCAAGAACCTTG
>JAGLCW010000126.1 GCA_023146045.1 Caldisericia bacterium | reverse complement strand
AACAAAATCTTTAACTACCCATTCATGAATTTTTCCATCTTCTGATATTTTCTCAATACCTGCACCACTGCCATTTATGTAATAGATATCTCCATGATCAATTGCAATTTCTCCCATTGCATATTGATGAGTGTTTTCTGATAAGCTTTGAACTGTAGCTTTATATTTTGGAGAAGAAAAAAAGAATTCAGATTCATATGAAGTTTCTTCAACTAGGCTTAAACTCTTTTCACCATTGTACGAAGTTTCTTCAGTATTGTTGTTGCATGAAGCAAACGATAAAACACATACAAAAGCTACGATAAAAAATATCAATTTATTTCTTAACATTTTTCTATCCCTTCACTCTAAGACTTTGCTGGGATAAAAATATCCCAGCAAACATTTATTTATTCTTATCTAATTCTGGTTTCTCGTGAGCAATTTTATCTTTTTAAAACTACCTTATTACGTTTAAATGTAGCTTCAGGAATAATGTGATCTAGTGCACTGCTTAATTCATTAAACTGACCATGTGCAATTGAAAAGTTTAACTTCTTGTTATCTTTTGTCACAACAGAAAGAGTGCCGTTGCTTTTTCTTTCAAATCCATCCTCGTCCATAGAGGAAGATCCTCTTTTAAGTACAAGTTTTGAAATCGTATCTGGTAGAATATCAAAATTACCTTCTGTTTCAATTAGTATCTCTTCAGGCTGCATTTCCAAATAGCGTAAATGAAAATTGGAATGAGAAGACCAATTTGCACCAATTTTCTTGAAGATATTTGCTTTTTTCCCATCTTTTTCATGCTCTTCAATTTTTTTATTATACTCTTCTTTAATTCTTTTTGGATCATGATACGCAACAATGATCCTTTGGTCAGTAAAAGTCAAATAACATTGTTTTTGTTTAAAAAAACCAAGTTTATGACCAGATAATGGGGTTACATGTTTAATTTCTTCATTATTAGACATAAAAACTCCTTAATAGTGTGTTATAGAAAATATACCACTGAAAAATATTTCTGAGAAGTGTTTTCTAATCTTTTGTTGTTATTTGGTATCGCTTAAAATCTCATTTGCTATTTGTTCAGCTTGTTTTAATACTGTCTCAGTTGCAATCTTTTGCATATCTGGTGGATAACCATACTTCCGAAGTGTCCTTTTTATTATTACTTTGAGTTTTGCTCTAACGCTTTCTTTTATCGTCCAATCTATTGATGCATTGTCTTTAACTCTTTGGAACAAAACAATTACCAATTCACGTAATTTATCTTTGCCCATAACGTCCTGAGCACTCTTGTTGTTAGCGATTGCAGAATAAAATGCATATTCGTAGTCAGATAACCCCATTTCACTTGGTTCTTTGTCCATTGCTTGAATTTCTTTCCCAAGTTGAATAAGCTCCTCAATAACCTCTACTGCTGTAAGAATCTTATTGTGATATTTCTTTATTGATTTTTCTAACATTTCCATTAAGGTTTTGCTTTGAATAATATTCTTTTTTGCTCTGGATTTTATCTCATCATTCAGTAGTTTTTTTAGAACCTCTATAGCTAAGTTCTTGTGCTCCATGTTTTTAACTTCTAAAAGAAATTCTTCCGAAAAAATTGATATATCTACCTTGGTGCTCTTTGACAAATTTTTCTGATTGAACAAACATTCCACCACTTCCACAACATGGATCAAGGACTCTACCTTTGTATGGTTCCAACATTTCAACTAGAAGATTAACAACGCTTCTAGGTGTATAGAATTGACCGCCTTTTTTGCCTTCCGCTAGGGCAAATTCACCCAAAAAATATTCAAATACACTACCCAAAACATCTGTGCTCTGGGATTTATCTTTTCCTAAATCAACATTGCTAATTAGATCAATAAGTCCTCCTAGATTTGTAGGGTCAATATTGCCTCTAGCAAAAACTTTAGGTAGAACATTCCTAAGCGATAGATTATCCTTTTCCAGAGCATCCATAGCATCGTCTACTACTTCACCAATATTTGGTTGCTTAGCTTCGGATTGCAATGTGGACCATCTTGATTTTTCAGGCACAAAAAAAACATTTTCTGCTTTGTATTCATCTTTGTCTTCTGGATCTGATCCATACTCAGAAGCATCTTCTTTTAGAGTGTTGTAAAGAGTTGAAAAAGCTTGAGAAATGTACTTTAAAAAAACTAAACCTAGAACAATATGTTTATACTCTGCTGCATCTATATTTTTCCTTAGTTTATCTGCTGATTTCCAAAGTTGCTTTGCTAAGGGTTCATTATTATTTTTCTTTAAATCTCTTGACATTTATTTCACCAGTTCTTGTAAATTTTTGTTCAACTATTTCAAAACACTAGCAAGCTCTTACAGTGAAACATTATAATACCAATATAATTCAATGTAAAAAATTTTTAAGTAATTCAGACACTTTGTTTTTGGCACAACAAACTTAAAACTCGTAAAACTAGAATTTCCAATATTTTGAGTTAAAATTTGAACATAAGATTTGTAAGTGTGAAGTTAGATATGTTTAAAATATTGTTACATTTTGGTGATGTGTTCTGATTATAGAGGATGGTATGTGGAATTCTAACATTAAGAGATTGGTAGTTTTTGTAATTATTTTCAGTTTTTTGTCATTTCCACTATACTCCACAAAATCCTTTGACACAAAACAATCAGAAACACATGAGGATTGCAAATATTTATGTCGTGGTTCTGAAAAACCATCATCTTTGCTAAAAGAAATTGATCAAACGAATAAAAGACTAGAATGTGCCAATTTTTTATACTATGAAGACTCCATTATTTTTCAAGCTTCATTAGGAACAAAAATTCAGACTAGGTGGAAATAATCAAATATTCTATTAAGATTCTATCAAACTCGTGTTTTATTAGGAGAATTAAAATGTACAAGCTAACAAAACTAATATCTACTTCTTTGGCCGTGTTACTTCTTTTTACATTAATACCAACGCTTACAGTAACTAAAGTGACACACGCTGAATCTTCTTTTGTAAACAAGCAAATTTGTGCTAACGAAAACAACCGTTTTGTGCTTGATACAGAAAAATGTATTGTTGAAATATACAACCGTAAAAATAAAAAACTTAGCCAGTTTACTCCAGCACCAAAAATACAATCTTTCCCGCCAATACCTGTAGATATACAGTGTGACGATGAACATATTTATGTTTTAGATCAAAAAGCTAACAGCATTTTTGTGTTTGATACAAAGGGTGAATTTGAACAAATAATTCCAGATTGCCACCAATATTTAAATAAACCAATATCGTTTCAGGTAAAAAACAATATGTTCTTTGTAGCAGATAATCAAAATATTTTCACCATTGATAATAAAGGTATTTTGTCAGATAAAAAAAGTTTTCCTTCAGTAAATGGGGTTAAACCTAGAATTACAAACATTATGTATAATAAAGAACTGTTTGTTGTTACAAATTCTTCTCAGATAAATGAATGGAACGATTATAAGAAAACATGGAATAATCCAATATGCAGATTTGGGCAAGAAGCTAACAGTTTTTTAAACATTAGTGCAGCAGCATTCAGTAAAAATGGGTATGTTTTTGATACTACAACAAACTCATTTTTTATGTACAACAATGTTTTAAAAACTTGGACTCGGTTGAATGAATTAGATTTCTCTAACGTAACAGACTGCTTTATCTTAGATTCAACCATGTTTATTGTTGAGTCTGACAAAACAGGATACTCAAATGTAGATTTAGAAAAACTTTTAGGAAAACCAAACTATGCACTATCTTCAAAGAGTATTGAATTTCAAAACTCTAGCGTAAACTACTTAACAGAAATACTTTACATTTGGAGCACTAATGGACTACCACTAAAAGGTACTGTAAATAGTAGCCATGAAGGGATTAGTATTGAGCCAAATAAGTTTTGCGAAAGTGACATTTACTTAACTATACAAATTGATAAAAATAAGTTTGCCGACGCAGAATCTATAAGGGAGTCAATATCAATTAATTTAGATAATGAAAAACCCATAGATATTCCAGTTAAAGGATATCTTATAGAAAAGAACAATTTTGCAGTTAAAAATGATCATGATGCAACAATAAATTCATCTTCCGCTTTAGTTCTTACAATTGAAACCAACAATTCGTTTAATGACACACTCTCTGTAGATATCATTAAACCTAATGAAAATTATACTTTTTCCTCTGAAAATGTAGAAATTAAGGAAAATGATAGAAAAGGTTCAGCTATCCTAAAATTCTCACCAAAAAGCAATCTTAATCCTGGTTTCTATCCAATAAGTATTAAAGTGACCTCAAAGAAATATAAAATCCTCAAGCAATACACATTTGTGTTTAGATATGAAAAAACTGATTTAGTACAAAAAACTGTTTTAGGAGAATTGTTTACAGCTCCTTGGTGCGACTATTGCCATTCTGCTGAAAAAGCAATTGAAGAAGTTCACAAAATACTTAGTACAGATGATATTTGTTTTGTTACATATCTCATTGAATGTGTACATGACGATCAATTATGCACCCCTCAAACAAAAGATCGTAAACTTTGGTATGATGTAACTGGAACACCAACAATAATGTTCAATGGAACAGAGAAAAAAATTGGTGGGATTAATAGTAAAACAGAATCTATGATTCATAAATATATGCCAATAATAAAGAATTTACAGTCAGAAAACTCAAGCATTTCACTTTCTACTTGGTCAAGTTTAACAGAATCAAAAAGTTTTGAAGAAAATGATTCTAAAAAGAAAATAGTAAATGTCTCTTCTCGTATAGAGTCTTTAAGAAAATTACCGGAAGAAAGCGATTTGTCTTTCTACAGCATTTTAATTGAAAACAATGTAGTAAGGCCAAAAAAAGGCGAAGACGGTGATGATGAAGTTGTTGAAGCTCTAGAACCATATAACTACGTTTTTAGAACAATGAATAATTCAATGGGGCAGTCATTAAATTCTGGGAAAACTGTATTTGGGTATAATAAAAATACTTGCAACATATCAACAAACTTAATTGTTCCAGACTATGTGAACATTGATAATTGCCTTATTTTGACATTTGTCCAGAATAACACAACAAAAAATATTCTGCAAACTCGTGTTGTTTCAATAGATAATGCGCAAGAAGAACAAAAAGCAAACCTTATTTCTATGCAAAAAAACATTGCTACTTCTAATGACAAAGACTTCCATGCATACTATCAGATTACTAATACTGGAAATAAGCATTCTAAATACAGCATTTCTTTAGAACCAATAGATTCTACTGTAAAAACGCCTCTAGAAATTTTCATAAATGGTGAATTAGTACCAAACAACATGTTGGATCTGATTCCACATCAAACTAAACAATTCACAGTAACAGGAAATATTTCCACTTTAAAAAACACGTCGGCTTTGAAAGTTAGCGTTGAAAACTCCAATATGCTAAAAGTCCAAACTTCTATTGTTCCTTTTAAATCTTATGCAAACAATTTCGCAAAAATAATTTCTCCATCATCAGAAGACTTAATAATTAAAAAAAGGCCCATGTTTGTTATACAAACCTTACCCGGCACAAAAATAATAGGCAAAGATTACAAAACACTATCTATTTCAGGGTCAGATGGAATACTTTACTATACTCCCAAAACTGAACTTGGAACTAACAATTTAATTTTCAACCTTAAATTTCCAGATGGAACAAGTTCTAATTTGGAGTACTCTTTCTTCTTAGGTAAAGAAGTGTTTGTAACTCTTGGAAATAATACATATATGTCATACGGCATTGAGAAAAAATTATCTCTACCGATTATTATCATTAAAGGAAGATCCTTAGCAAGCATTATGTTTGTTAGTATGGCTATTGAATGTAATACTAATTTTTATGGAGGGTCCAAAGAAATTCTTTTAACAAATAATGACCATAAAATATTACTACAACCTAACAACAATGAAGCTTTTGTTGATGAAAAGAAATATATACTTGATGTTCCACCTTCAATATACCACGGAATATACTATTGTCCTCTACGTTTTGTAGTTGAAAGTTTTGATTTTAATATATTTTGGAATCCAGTCACACATGAGATAAAAATAACAAATCTTAAGGAATAATATTCAAAGCTTATTAATCCTAATTTTTAACCCTATTTGATACCTATTTTCTTGAATTAAAGTATAATTCTGTGTTATGAAAAATAAGCAGAACAACATATGGAAGAATTTAATTGTCGGTTTTTTAGTTTTTTGTGTCTTTGGCTATCTTGGGTTTGGCTCTTTGGTTATGTATGTTCAAAAAACCAATATTGATGCAAACGCGAAATATGTTACTCAAAGGTTAACTCAGCTTCAATTGAATTTAGAGGCTACAAGCACAGTATACACAAATGCTTTTGGTGATAAAAACAGCAAAACCAATTACATTAATGACTTGGTCGAAGAATCACATCGTATTAAATCATACGAAGAGCTAAACATACTTATTACCAATGTTATGGTTTTAAAAAAAGACGTTACATTCTCGAACTCAGCAAACAGACACCAACAAAAAGTATTAAATTATATTTTGTACGTAACAAACAAGCTCAATACAGGTGTAATTGAATTTGATGAAAAAGTAAACTTTTACAATGGTGCATCAAAAATGTTTCCTGGTGTTAAGAATTTCTTTCCTATCAACATTGATTATCTAGAGCTATGAAAACTAATTGGATTGGTATTTTAATTTTTATTGTTTGCTTTTATTTTGCGACAGGCATCATAATGTTAAATTACCATTCAAAAAAGCAAGAAAGCGTTGAAATAGCTAATTCCGAATTAATTGTTCTAATGGAAAAATTCGACGGTCTGGTGCTTGAAAAAAGAATTAACAAAACTGCAACAGAAGAATTAGATTCACTTATTGAAAATGCTAAAGAACACATTGATACAGACAAGCAAGCAGTTGAATTTGAAAACCTTCTTACTGAGATTGAAGAGTTTTATCTCTCGATACCAAATGAAGATCTACATAACAATGGACTAGAGTTAAAAAAGAAGATTGTGTTGCACATTAAATCAATGAATGACGAAATTGACTATGTACTAGTCAGTAGATCATATTTTCCTTTTTTGAAACCATTTTTCAATTTTTAACTTTTGATATTTTTAATCCAAACTTTCTTAAGATACAACCCCTGAGCTGGTGCTATTAGTTTTGTAGCATTGGAGTATTCTTTAATTATTCCATTATAGTCACTAAAGCATGCCGCTGAACAATCAATTTCTTTGATGCAAGAGATATGAAACAAAAATCCACACATTCTTCTTACTTGATTGTACATGAAACGGTTGCCTATGACTGAAATGATGAATGTATTCTTACAAGGAGTAAATGGAAATATTTCATAAGGTTTCTCGCATTTCTCTATGTTAATCACTGAAACACTTTCTATGTCACATATTGTGTGATAGTACTTTTTTGCATCTTTAGCAAATTCGTAGTAATCGTTTCTTCCCTCCAGTAAAGTGCAAATCCTCTGTAGAACTTCCATGTTTACTAAATATGGAAGTGTCCATGAATATTTTGATAAAAACACTCCGGGGTATTCAGTAGACACTACATACCAATACTCTTTTTTTTGTATGTTGCTTCTTAAATCAAAATCTAATGGCACTTCTTGGACACTGTTTACATGTATTGATTGTGAACCTCTGTGATTCATAATTTTTTCTAGTGTTTGATTTGTGAAATATGCAGGAGCATTAAATACAATTGGATGCTCTATAGCATGTACTCCTGCGTCGGTTCTTGAAGAAAATGAAATCCCATGAAAATGACTAAAATCTTTTCTAAATGATCTTGCCAAAGTGGTTTCTATTGAATATTGAACTGTACTAACTTGTTTATTTTTTGCAAATCCATGGAATTTTGATCCATCATATGAGACAAATGCAAGACGCCTCTTATATCCCACTTAGAAATAAATGCAAACTAGAATTACAAACAACAAAGATGTTACAATAAATATATAGTCATGTTTTTTAAAAACCAGCACGTGAATATGCGTTCTTTTAACCCCTACTTGAAATGACCTTGCCTCCATTGCGATTGCTAGTTCATCAGCTCTTCTTAATGCTGAAATAAAAAGTG
This sequence comes from Caldisericia bacterium, assembly GCA_023146045.1. GTDB lineage: Bacteria > Caldisericota > Caldisericia > UBA6126 > UBA6126 > JAGLCW01. The sequence goes on along the minus strand of JAGLCW010000126.1, from coordinate 17,419 downwards.
GTACAATAATTGGAATCAAATTGGCTATTCTTTGAAATAGATTACCTTTATCAAAGTCAATCCCTCTAGCAGATTGTGCTTTCATAAGTCTGTCTGTTTCTTCCATTATTGTTGGAACAAAACGTAATGCAATGGTTATCATCATAGATACTTCAGACACAGGAAAACCAACGCGTTTTAAAGGTCCAAGTATAAATTCTAAAGATGAAGTAAGCTCCATTGGTGTTGAGGTAAATGTTAGCGTTGATGAAGCAAAAACAAGCAGTATTAATCTAAGAAAAATAAACACAGCTTCGTACACACCATCTATTGTTACTTTGAATATCCACCAATCTAAAAGAAGTTCACCAGTAGAGGTAAAGAATAATTGCAATATTGTTGTAAAAGTTAGTAAGAATATGATTGGTTTTAATGCACTTAGAAAATACTTCAAAGGAATTTTTGATACCAAAATGCACAAAACTAACAAACCCAAGAATAATAAGTATCCGTAAATTGAATGAATAAAAAATATACAAACTATAAACACGATTAAAAATATCATTTTGAATCTTACATCTAATTTATGTACAAAAGATCCTGTTGGTATGTATTGACCAATAGCTATACTTTTTTTAAACTGCATTTTTTTTATTCCGTTCTAGGAATTTTTCTATTTCTTCTACTGCTTCTTCTATTTGTAGGTGTTTAATGTTTATTTTGTTGTCTTTCTGACGAAGTTGCTCTAGCAATTTAATTGTTTCTGGTACACCTAAATGCAACTCATTTAGTTGTTTAACATTAGAAAAGACTTCAATTGGTGTACCTCTTAATACAATTTTGGACTCATTCATAACATATATATATTCTGATAAATATGCAATTTCTTCCATATCATGTGAAACTACAATAACAGATATCCCTTGGTTTTTTTTAATACTCTTAATATTCTCTAAAAGTTCTTTTCTTGCTATTGGATCTAGTCCAGCAGTTGGTTCATCTAATACAAGATAGTCTGTTTTCATTGCTAGCATATCAGCTATAGCAACTTTCCTTTTTTCTCCTCCACTAAGAGTAAAAGGTGATCTTTCTGCATATTTATCAAAATCTAGTCCAACAAGTTTTAAAGAAGTTCTAATGGCGTTATCTATTTCTTCTTCAGACATTCCAATATTTTTTGGACCAAATGAAAGTTCTTTTTTTACAGTTTCTTCAAAAAGTTGGGTTTCTGGATATTGAAAAACTATACCGACTTTTTTCCTTATAGAGCTTAAACTTCCTTTTATTGTGTAAAGATCTTGTCCATCAACTATAACCTTGTTCTCTTCCTGTGGCATAATTAATCCATTAAAATGCTGAATTAGTGTAGATTTACCAGATCCAGAATGCCCAATAATTCCTATAATTCCTTCATTTTGAATCTCCATACTGACATTTATTAACGCTTTTTTTTCATAAATAAGATCTTTGTCGTATATAAAATTTAAGTTGTTTATTTTAATTGACATAAATAATTTACCAGTTCACTAGTATTTATAATTCCTTTGGGAATTTCGATTCCTGACATTTTAAGTGTTTCAATGATTTGTATTAGTTTTGGTGGATATAGATGATAGTTATAAAGTGTTTCTTCGCTGAAGTTAAATGCTTCTCTTGGAGTTCCTTCAAATACTATGTTTCCTTTTTTTAAAATAAAAAGTCTTGTAGCCAGCAATAATTCTTCCATTAAGTGCGTGATATAGATGATTGTCATCCCTTGCTTATGGAGTTTTTTGATCTGACTTAAAACTATTTTTCTATTTAACGGATCCAACAGTGAAGTTGGTTCATCAAAAACAATGCACGCTGGTTTCATTGCTAAAACAGATGCGATGCATAGCAATTGCTTTTGTCCACCTGAAAGTAGATGTGGTGGTCGTTCTCTTATTTCTTCAAGTTGCATATCATGTATGATTTCGTTTACTCTTCTGTTAATCTCTATTGATGGTACCTGTAGGTTTTCTAGCCCAAAAGCTATCTCTTCTTCTACTGTCGTTGAAACTATTTGATTGTCTGGGTTTTGGAAAATCATTCCAACTTTTTGTCTTACTGGGTAAACGTTCTCTTCTTTTTTTGTATCAAGCCCTTCAACTAAAACTGTACCTTCTGTTGGTAACAAAAGAGCATCACAAAGCCTACCTAAAGTAGTTTTACCAGAGCTATTTGCCCCGGCTATAGCTAAAAACTCTCCTTGTTCTATATCAAAAGAAATATCCCGAAGCGCGAATATCTCATCCAAAGCTTCGGGATATTGAAAAGAAACATGATTAAATCGAATAAATTTCAATTTGTGCTCTTTGCAAATCTATTCTATTAATTAATTAGTTTCAGTGTGCACATTTTGGCTGCATCACCGCGACGATATCCAGTATGAAAAATACGGATGTATCCCCCATCTCTTTCTTGATATCTATCGTGTAACGGACCAAACATTTTTTTAACAACATCTTTGTCACGAAGAGTACTAAAAGCTCTTCTTCGATTATTTAGTGAATCGTCTTTACATAAATTAATGAGTGATTCTGCATATTTTTTTACTTCTTTTGCGCGAGCATCAGTTGTATTAACGGTTTCAGTCATTATTAGTGAAACTGTCATTGTCCTTAATACACTTTTCCTCTGTGCAGAATAAAAATTTAATTTACGGCTTTTTCTTCTATTTCTCATTGTTAACTCCTCTAGTCTTCTTTTAAGGAAAGACCATTGTGGCGAAGAAATTCTTCTATCCTCTCAACATTTTTCTTAGTAATTTTATGGTCTCCTGTTAGCAATTGTTCTCTTGTAACATCAACCAAATCTTCAATTTTGGATATTGCGTATTTTTTTAGTTTTCCCAGTTGTTTTTGTGAGATACCAATATTCTTTGCCACATCATCAATAGAAAGCTTAAGTGCTTCTGCTACAGAAAGTGTATCAAACTGTGGTACAGCTTTTGACGGTTTTACTGCTTCTACCTTTTTTATGCTTGTTTCTTTGGAAGGAGCTTCAACCTCTTCTAAAACTGCTTTCTGGACTCTGGTTTTTTCAGCAGTTTTGCCTTTTGCTTTCTGCTTATGAGATTCAGCAAATTCAACTAGTAATGGGAAACGTTCTCTATTCTTTAGTGAACCAATTTCTGGAACTTTAAGTAATTCTTCAATAGTTCCAAATAAAGACTTCGCTCCAAAATTCTTTAGACCCAATAAATCTTTTTTCGATTTTTCGAACAAATCATTTACAGTGTAAATTCCAGCTTTCTTAAAAACATTTCCTGTTCTAACAGAAAGAGGAATGATTTCTTCAAGTGGTCTTGAAAGAATTTCTTCTGTATCATCTGTATCTTTCAGTTCAACAACGTCTTCTTCCATTTGTTCTCGCATGAGATTACGGAAATAGTCAACCATTATTTTTGAAGCTTGATCGAGAGCAGTTCTAGGATCAATTGCTCCATTTGTTTCGATTTCTAGATCTACATTTTCGAAATCTAATGATTCTTTTACCATAATTTGTTTAACGTTGAATGATACGTGTTGAATTGGGCAGAATAAAGAATCAATAAAGAAGGTATTAATTGGGTACGATGGTCCTCTATTTTCTTCAGCAAGTCTATATTCTATACTCTCTTCGATATATAGTTGCATGCTAAGGCTATACTCACCATCTACAATATTCATAAGAACCAAGTCTGGGTTAATGATTTCTATGCCTTCTGGACATATTAGATCTGCCGCCCTTACTGGTCCTTTACCTTTTTTGTTGATCTCTAAAACCTTTCGTTCTCCAGAGCGTGATTTTATTACTAAGTTTTTAATATTGGAAACAATCTGTATACCGTCCTCCAATACCCCAGGGATAGATGAAAATTGATGAGATATACCTTCAATATATACCGCAACTACTGCTACGCCTTCAATGGAAGAAAGAAGCACTCTACGAAGAGAATTTCCTATTGTTACACCATAGCCTTTATGCAAAGGTCCGATTACATACTCGGCTCTTTTTGCATTCTCACTGATAACACTTAAATTCAATTCTTCTAGGGTGGTTCTCATTATAAACCTCTCAATTCTTTTTCTATTATTTCGAGTAGAATTCTACAACAAATTGTTCGTTGAATGGTACTTGTACTTGAGTTTTATCTGGAAGAGATAAAATTTCAGCTTCAATTTTATCTGCATCAAATGCTAACCATTCTCCAACAGTATTTGTTTTTGAAAGCGCTTCTTTTACAAAAACATTGTCTTTTAATGATGTAACAAATGTAATTTTTTCTCCAGGTGTAACACTATACGACGGTATATTACAATATTTTCCGTTTATTCTCACTTTTCTATGAAGAACAATTTGCCTGGCATGAGCACGTGATGTAGCTAATCCTAAGCGGTAAACCACATTGTCTAAACGGAGTTCCAACAATTGAACAAGACGATCACCTGTTGGAATTTTCCTCTGCCTTGCAGATTCGTTGTAATAACCCTTGAACTGGGTTTCCATTACGCCATAGTAAAACTTGGCTTTTTGCTTTTCGTGAAGATGCATACCATAATCAGTGATTTTTGGTGGTCTTCTCCCAGTTTGTCCATGCATTCCAGGAACTTTTGGTTTTTGTTCAAAAGGACACTTTTTAGTATTACATTTGTCTCCTTTTAAAAATAACTTTTCACCATAACGTCTACATCTTTTACATGATGGTTGTGTATATCTTGCCATATTTGTTCACCTAACCTCTTCTTGGTTTGCGAGGTCTGCAACCATTATGTGGAATGGGAGTTACATCAGCTATAGAGCTAACTTCGAGACCCGCAGCAGATAAAGCACGTATGGAAGTTTCACGTCCTGGTCCAGGTCCTTTTACAAAAACTCGAACCGATCTCATTCCCATTGTTTGCGCTTTTTTAGCAGCATTTTCAGCAGCAACTTGTGCAGCGTATGCGGTTCCTTTTCTGGTTCCCTTGAAACCACCAGTCCCAGCAGTACCCCAGCAAATCAAATCACCGTTATTATTTGTAATACTTACAGTTGTGTTGTTAAAAGTTGCCTTAATAAAAGCCTTACCTTCAACTGGTGCACGTTTTTTCCCACGTTTCCTAGAAGGCTTTGGGGTTGAAGATTCAATTACTTCAGGAGTGGCTTTTTTTTCAATGGTTTCTTCTTGCTTGGTTATTTCTTTTTCTTCAGCCATTTTTTTTCCTTTCTTTATCTTTTCCCAACTGTTTTAACAGGTCCTTTGCGAGTTCTAGCATTAGTTCTAGTTCTTTGACCTCTAACAGGAAGACTTTTTTTATGACGGGTTCCTCTATAACAACCAATATCCATAAGAGTTCTAATGTTTTGTGTAACAATTTTCTTTAAGTCACCCTCAACAGTAAAATTCTCTTGAATAACTTTTTGAATTCTATTTAGTTGATCCTGTGAAAGATCTTTTAATTTTAAATTCATGTCGATGCTTGCTAATTTGCATACATCAACAGCATTTACAGGACCAATTCCGTATAAAGTCCTTAATGCAATATCTAATCTTTTATTGTCAGGTAAATCCACACCGGATATACGAGCCATTTAGTCCTCCTTAACCCTGTCTCTGTTTATGTTTAGGGTTTTTACAAATTACGTATATACGACCTTTACGTCGTACAATCTTACAATCTTTACATCTTTTTTTTACAGATGCTGATACTTTCATCAGTTCCTCCGATTAAGTACGATAAGTTATTCTGCCTTTTGTCAAATCATACCTGCTAATTTCTATTTTCACGCGATCACCAACTACAAGTTTAATGTAGTGCATACGCATTTTACCAGCAATATGTGCCAGAATTACGTGGCCATTTTTTAATTTTACTCGAAACTTAGAGTTTGGTAGTTTTTCTACAACAACTCCTTCAGTTTCTAGTATGTCCGAATTGCTACTTTCATTTGTATTCAAATGCAATCCCCCTGAATTTTTGTTAATATTTCCGGTCCGTTTGGACCTATATAAATCGAATTTTCAAAATGTGCAGAATCTTTATGGTCAGCAGTAACCACAGTCCAACCATTAGGTTTTGTTTTTACTTTACATGTACCGGCATTAACCATTGGTTCAAGGGCAACCGTCATGCCTTCTCTAAGTAAAACACCTTTCCCGGAAACACCATAATTGGGAATTTGAGGTTCTTCATGAAGCTGTAAACCAACTCCATGGCCACAATATTCCTTTACAACAGAATACCCATTCTTCTCAACAAAGCTAGCAACGGCAGAACCTATATCGCCAACTGTGTTATTAGAATTAGCAGTTTTAATAGCAATGGTCAAAGACTGTTCAGTAATATTTAGCAATCTTTGGCGTTCTTTTGAGATATCACCAACTGGAAATGATCTTGCCATATCGGAATGATAACCTTTCCAAATGCAACCCATATCTATTTTTAAGATATCCCCTTCTTTCAAAAATCGCTTTTTGTCTGGTATTCCATGAATGACTTCGTCGTTTAATGAAGAACAAATGGTTGCGGGGTAGTCATACAAACCAAGAAAGTTTGGTTTTGCATTATTTTTTAAAATGAATTCGTAAGCAATTTTATCCAAATCAGCAGTACTGATTCCTGGTTTTATTGCTTCACGTAATAATTGCATAGTGCACGCAATTATATGGCCCGCCTTCTTCATTCGTTTAATTTCTTCTTTACTCTTAAGAATTATCATTTTCTACCTTTCAATAATTTGAACAGCTTTTTCGAACACTTCTTCAATAGATTTTGATGCATTTATAGCAGTGACGCACTTATTCTCAGTGTAGTAGTCGTACACAGGCAAAGATTTCTTTTTGTATTCCTGCATTCTACACTTCAATGAAGTAATAGTATCATCACACCTAGGTACAAGTAATTTTCCACATCTTGCACACATAAGGTTGCTAGGCACTTTTTCTTTTGAATATGTACTTCCACAATTTGAACACTGATATCGACCTTTTATACGATCAGCAATATCTTGGTCTACTACATTATCCATATATAGAACGCAGTTCAATGAACAATGTTTTCCTAAAAGGTATTCATCCAAGAGTTTTGCTTGACCGATTGTTCGTGGATACCCTTCAAGTATAAAACCCTTATCAGTGTCATATTGATCAAGTTTTGCTTTTACAATGCCAAAAACAACATCGTCTGGAAGCAAATTTCCACTATTTACTTTTTTTTTATACTCACTATTGTCTGAATGTATCATGTCACGAACAAGATCGCCTACACCAATAAATGGTAAACCATATTTATTGGCAATCAAATGACCTTGTGTACTTTTCCCTGATCCCGGAGGACCAATTAATACGATGATCATCCTCTTAGAAATCCTTTATACTGACGCATTGCTAAGAATGCTTCCATTTGATTACCCGTTTCAACTGCAACACCGACAATAATCAAAATTGATGTACCACCAAAATAGAATATTGACAGGCTAGTAGATGCAAGTAGTAAATTAGGTACAACAGCTAAAGCACCTAAGAAAATAGAGGCAGGGAAAGTAATTCTTGATAAAACAAATCTGATAAATTCTGCGGTTGCTTCTCCAGGTCTAACACCAGGTATAAACCCACCAGATTTTTGCAGATTTTCCGCCATTTGATCTGGATCGTAAGTAATGGTGGTGTAGAAGTACGTAAAGAATACAATCAGTAAGAAAAATCCAATATTAAAAACAAATGATGTTTGAGAAGCCAAATATGTTGTTACAAAAGCTTCGAAATCTGTGCCTTGAACAAATTGAGCTATAATTGTTGGAAACGTCAATACTGATGAAGCAAATATAATAGGTAGTACACCTGTTTGAACTAACTTGATTGGAATAAAACTTGCTTCTCCGCCAATAGCAGTTCCACCAGAAATTCTTCTTGAGTATTGAACAGCTATTCTTCTCTCAGATTGGTAGGCGTAAATGATACCAGCTAGAACAAGGAAGAGAACTACAAGTGTCACAATGATTGTGAAATAAGACAATGTCCCACCTTTAATCATAGTTGATGCTTCGCGGACAGACATAGGAATTCTCGTAATAATTCCAACAAATATTATCAACGACACACCGTTACCCATTCCTTTTTCAGTAATAAACTCACCTAGCCATATTAGAAGGAATGACCCCGCAACCATTGCAGTCATGATAACGATTTTTGCTGTTATTGAAGTGTTTATTAGTGCGTCAACAAAAACGTAATTTGTAAACATAAAAGCCTGCAGAGCAGCCAGTACTAGTGCTAAATAATTTGTATATCTTGCAATTTGGCGTCTTCCCTCTTCTCCACCTTCTTTAGATAGATTCTCAAGATGTGGTATTACTACAACAAGAAGCTGTAGAATGATTGAAGAGTTAATGTATGGGAGTACACCAAGGGTAAATATTGAGAAGTTCTGATAACCACCACCAGAAAATAAATCTAGAAGTGCCAAAAATCCACCTTGATCAACCATGCCAGCAATAGCTCCACGATCAATGTAAGGCATAATAATATAATACCCTAGCCTAATCAACAAGAAAATGCCCATTGTTATCAATAAGCGCTTTTTTACTTCTGGAAGTTTAAAAGCAGCAAAAAAGTTCTTAAGCATTTAAGCCTCCTCGACCTTCCCACCTTTTTCTTCAATAAGAGTTCTGGCGGAATTAGTAGCTCTACCTTTAACAACTAGTTTTTTATCAATAGTACCAGTACAGATAACTTTAAATGATCGTGAAAGCTTATGAACAAGTTTTTTCTCTTTTAAAGCGTCTATGTTGACTGTTTCTCCATCTTTGAAGAAATGATTCAACGCCTGTACTGTAATTTCAACACATTTAAATGGATCTGGAGAGGTAAAATTACGTCCACGATATTTTGGAATTCTACGGAAAAAAGGAGTTTGTCCACCTTCAAAACCGATTGATTTTCCTCTACCGGAACGTGCCTTTGCACCTTTGTTACCGTAGGTACAACGTACACCCTTACCTGAACTAGATCCTCTACCAAGTCTTTTTGCAGGCTTGGTACATCCTTTACGGATTGGTAATTGACTTATATCCATAATAACCTCCGTAGTAATCCTATAGTCCAAACAACTGTTTCATCGAGATACCACGCTGTTTAGCTACTACGACTGGATCCTTAAGCTGATTCAATGCATCTATAGTTGCTCTTGCGGTATTTACAGCATTATGCGATCCAATAATTTTTGCTACGACATCAGTGATTCCAGCTTTTTCAAGTATTTTTCTAACAGAACCACCAGCAATAATTCCAGTTCCTGGTACTGCTGGGAATAAATATACTTTTGCTGAACCTTGTTTTCCAATAACATCATGTGGTAAAGTTCCCTTACGAAGAGGAAATTCAATCATTTCTCTTTGTGCTGAATTGACTGCTTTCCTGATACCGTTTGGAATTTGGTCTGATTTTCCAATACCAATTCCGACTTTACCTTGTCGGTTACCTACTACCATAAGGATGCGGAATTTCATTCTTTTTCCACCCTTAACGGTTTTAGAAACTCTATTGATATGTACTATCTCTTCTTCAAATGTTTCAGTATCTTCTGTAAGATCTTCATTCCTTACTGGTCTTGAATCATTTCTCATTAGAATTTCACTCCTTCCTTACGTACAGCGTCAGCAAATTCTTTTACAACACCGTGATATTGAAATCCACCACGATCAAAAACACATTTTGCTACTCCAGCTTCTTTCATTTTTTTACCGAAATAAGTACCTAGTTCTTTCCCAGCATTAATGCATTTTAAAGACCCTTCTTTAATTAGCCCTCTAACATCTTTATCTTTTGTAGATGCTGCTAGAAGAGTATGTCCTTTTGTATCATCAATTAACTGAGCGTAAACAAAAGTGATACTTTTGTAAAATGAAAGTCTTGGCTTATCGGCTGTACCAGAAAGGTTCTTTCTTAGTCTTTTGTGACGTATGTGTCTTAACTCTTGTTTTCTAATCATACTAAGCACCCTTTCCAAGAGCTTTACCAGCTTTTTTGATAAGAACTTCACCGGCATACTTGACACCCTTGTTCTTATATGGATCTGGTTTGCGAAGTTTTCGTATGTTTGCTGCTACTTGTCCAACTACACATTTATCTATTCCTTTGACTTCGATAATTGTTTCAGCTGGGCTTTCAAAGTATACATCTTTTGGTGGGATCATTTCAATTGGATGCGAAAAACCAAGACTTAAAACTATTTTTTTGCCTTCGAGTTTACATCTGTAACCCACACCATTTAGTTCGAGTCTTTTAGCGAAACCGTTTGTTACTCCCTCTATCATGTTTGCAACTAGCGCACGTGTTAGACCATGTAACATTTTTGATGTTTTAATCTCATTTTTTCTGGAAACATTTAAAGTTCCATCTTCTATAGCGAGATCAATAACAGGAGCATAAGCTTGAGTCAATTCGCCCTTTGCACCTTTAACGGTAATTATACGGGTATTTTCATCAATATTTACTGATACACCACTTGGTATATTGATTGGTTTTTTACCTACTTTAGACATGTTTTACCTCTCTACCACACATTGCATAGGATTTCTCCGCCTACACGGTTTTTTCTGGCTTGTTTATCTGTCATAATTCCACTAGAAGTAGAAATTATTGAAATACCCATTCCTCTTTTTACTTTTGGTAATTTTTCGCAGGAAGAATAGATGCGTCTGCCAGACTTTGAAATTCTTACTATGTTAGTAATTAGTTTTTCGCGGTCGGAAGTGTATTTTAAAAACACTTTCATTTTTTCTCGTGAACCATCGCTGAATAAATGGTAATCGCTAATAAAACCCTCTTCTTTAAGTATTCTGACAATTTCTTTAACCATATTGGTAGAATATACTTCGACAAAGGTTTCGCGAATTGTATTCCCGTTCTTTATCCTGCAAATGAAATCTGATAGTTGATCAATTGCTACCATGTTAACCTCCGTTACCAACTAGCTTTCTTAAGCCCAGGGATCTTACCTTCATTTGCATATTTTCGCAAGCAAAGCCTACATAAACCAAAATCACGATAGTATGCATGAGGTCTTCCACAAATCTTACAACGGTTATATGCACGTGTAGAAAACTTAGGTGTTTTATTACTCTTATTTACAAGTGCTTTTTTTGCCATTAGTTCTTATCCTTTCGAAACGGGAAATCAAAAGCCTTTAATAATTCTCTTCCAGCTTCATCGGTTTTGGCGCTGGTAATAATTGACACGTTGAATCCTCGCACTTTATCAACACGATTGTAATCAATTTCAGCAAAAATCAATTGTTCGCGTATCCCAAAAGTAAAATTTCCTCTTCCATCAAATGAATTAGGATTTAAACCTTTAAAGTCACGAATTCTTGGTAGAGATTCATTAATCAATCTTTCTAGAAATGCATACATACGAGCTCCACGCAATGTTACCATTGCTCCAATTGGTTGCCCTTGACGTAGCTTAAAGTTTGCTACAGATTTTTTGGCCTTTTTAACAATCGGTTTTTGGAGTGTAATAATATGTAATTCTTCCAAAGTAGATTCTAATGCTTTGATGTCCTGAGTTGCTTCACCAACTCCACGATTTACTACTATTTTCTCTAACTTAGGTACTTCCATAATGGAGCTGTAATTAAACTGCTTTTTTAATGCAGGTACCACTTCTTTTTTATACTTCTCGGGAAGTACTGAAGAAATATCTTTTCGAAGAGTTTCAAGTTTTAGTGCTTTTTTCTTTGAACTCTTGCCTTGTTTATCTTTTGCCATCGACAGTCGCTCCTATAATTTATCAATCAATTCGCCACATTTTTTACAGTAGCGTGCATGTTTTCCATCGGCTAAATTTTTTCTTCCAACACGTGCTGGTTGACCACAAGCCGGGCATATTAACATTAATTTACTTGGAATAAAAGGTTGTTCTTTCTCCAATATTCCACCTTGGGGAAGACTTTGGCTTGGTTTCACATGTTTTCGACACATGTTTAATCCTTCAACGATTATTCTTGGTTTATCAGTTTTAGCATCCAATACTCGTTGAATTTTACCGTGTTCGCCTCTATCTTTGCCACAACGTACTAGTACTTTATCGCCTGTTCTGAGTTTGAGTTTCATCTATATTACCTCAGGTGCTAATGAAATAATTTTCATATAACCCTTCTCACGAAGCTCGCGACATACAGGTCCAAAAATACGAGTTCCTTTTGGAGTACCATCATCGTCGATGATAACTGCAGCATTACCATCAAAACGCACAATAGAACCATCTGGTCTTCTTACTGGAAAAGCTGTTCTCACAATAACTGCTTTTTGAACAGTTCCTTTTTTAATCTGACCATTTGGAATTGATTGTTTTACGGTAACAACAATACGATCTCCTACAAATCCATATCTTCTGTATGACCCGCCTACTATACGAATGACAGAAACAACTTTCGCTCCGCTGTTGTCAGCTACTTTAAGTCTTGAATAAGTTCCTACCATTACTCTACTCCTTCCGCAACTTCTTGTGTTTCTTGTACAGAAACTATTTTCCATCTAACTGTAGCAGAGTATGGCTTACTTTCTTGTATTGTTACAACATCCCCTACTTTGGTTTTATTTTCTTCATCGTATGCATGAAACTTTCGAGTTTTGTTGACAAGCTTTCTATAAAGTTTATGCCCAATAACCCTAATTTTTTGCTCTACAACTCTGAAATTTTTATTCTTATCACTTATAACCGTGGCTGTAATCATTTTACGATTTTCTTGGCTCATCAGTTTCTCCTCTCTCGAATAATCGTTTCCATTCGCCTTATATCTAGACGAAGATTGCGCATTTTGAGAGGCTCTTCCACCTGTTGCATCATCATTTTAAAACGGTACTCAAAAAGTTCCTTTTTAATTTCGACGATTTTTGTTTCCATTTCTTCGGTAGAAAGCTCTTTAATCTGCCATAGTTTCATTAAAGGGCCTCCTGTTCTTCGCGCGAGACCAATTTTGTTTGCATTGGTAGCTTTGCGCTAACAAGTTTAGAAATTGCTTTTGCCATATCGCTATCAACACCAACAAATTCAAATAATATACGTCCTGGTTTTATGACTGCTTCCCAATGATCTACGTCACCTTTACCACTACCCATACGAACCTCAGCTGGTTTTTTGGTAACAGGTTTATCTGGGAATATTCTAATCCAGAAACGTCCAGTTTTTGAAACTCTTTGTGTAATAACTAAACGGCATGCTTCAATTTGTCTTGCAGTTACGCGGTGTGGCTCAAGAGCCTTTATTCCATAATCTCCGAATGAAACAGTAGATCCACGGTATGCTTTTCCGCGCATTCTACCTCTATGTTGCATTCGATACTTTACTCTTTCTGGTAAAAGCATACTACTATCCTCCGTATTCCGCGTTCAAATTTGGAAGGCTTGAAGGATCTGTTGGTTGATCACCTCTATAAATCCAAACCTTTACGCCTACGCAACCGAATTTTGTGCTTGCAACAGTTTCATTGTAATCAATTTTTGCTCTAATTGTATGTAAAGGAATTCTACCTTCACGAAACCATTCAGATCTTGCAATATCGGCTCCATTTAAACGCCCAGCAACCATTACTTTGATTCCCATGGCTCCAGCTTTCATTGTTCTGAAAATAGCTTGTTTCATGGCGCGTTTAAATGCTACACGGTGCTCTATTTGCTGAGCAACATTTTCTGATACCAATTTTGCACTAAAATCAGGATTGTTAACTTCTACAACCTCTAATTTTAATTTTGACTTATCTACGATTTTTTCAAATCGCCTTTTTAATCTTTCAATGTTTGATCCTTTTTTGCCGATCAACACGCCAGGTCTAGATGTGAAAATTCTAACTCTAAGTTCTTTACCTCTTCTGTTAATAATAACTTTGGAGATACAGACATCTTTACCTAACTTATCTATTTCTTTACGGATTTTAATATCTTCCACGAGGAATTTATTATAATCACTTGGTTTAGCAAACCAGTGTGTCCGCCAATCATAGATCACGCCAAGTCGATATCCAAAAGGATGTACTTTATGACCCATTCTTAGTTCTCCTTCTCGCGAACGAATATCGTAATGTGAGATGTGCGATGATACATTACATCTGCACGGCCCATAGCACGTGGTTTAAATCTACGCATAGGTTTTCCAGCGTCAACCAAAACACGGCATATCATTAAACGATCCTCATCCAGTAAATAATTTTCTTTTGCATTAGCAACAGCAGATTTTAACACACCCTTCATTAGACGTGCAGCTTTATGAGGAAGATTTTCCAAAATTCCAGTAGCTTGATCAATGTCCTTGAATCGTATCAAATCTGCAATTTTTCGAGCTTTAAAAGGAGAAAGCCGGGTATATTTTAGTTTTGCATATACTTCCATTATAATCCTACTTTCCTACAATTCCTTTGCCTACACCCTTGTGTGGCCTATAGGTTCTTGTTAATGCAAATTCTCCAAGTTTGTGTCCAACCATGGCTTCATTCACATATACAGGCACATGAGTTTTACCGTTGTGAATTGCAAACGTAAAACTTACCATGTCTTGTGTAACCGTTGAACGACGACTCCAGGTTTTAATGATCCTTTTTTCTCCAGAAAGTTTCATAGTCTCTACTTTTTTTAGGAGTTTTGGATCAGTATATCCTGCTCTTCTATTTCGTACGGTCTTTGTGTTATTCAATCTATTACTCCTTTACTTTTTTCTTCTCTTAAGAATCAAACGACTGGATTTTTTCTTTTTGTTACGAGTTTTGTAACCCAATGCTGGTTTTCCCCATGGAGTTAATGGTCCTGGATGTCCAATAGGAGCTTTACCTTCACCACCACCATGTGGGTGATCGACAGGATTCATGACCGATCCACGGACTCTAGGTCTGTGACCCATCATTCTTGTTCTACCAGCTTTAGCTAGAACAGTGTCTTTGTGTTCTATGTTACTTACTTGTCCAACAGTTGCACGACAATTTAATGGTACATATCTCATTTCAGTTGAAGGTAAGCGGAGATGAGCATAAGTCTCATCTTTTGCAAGCAACTGAGCATATGAACCAGCGCCTCTTGCCATAACTCCACCACAACCAGCACGAAGTTCAATGTTGTGAACTAATGTACCTGTTGGGATATTTTTTAGCATTAAGCTATTTCCTGGGAATATTTCTGCTGTCTCGGAAGAAATAATTTTATCCCCAACTTTAATTCCGTCTGGTGCAATAATGTATCTCTTTTCTCCATCAATATAGTGAAGTAAAGAGATTAAAGCACTTCTGTTTGGATCGTATTCAACTGAAGCAACTTTTGCTGGAATACCAAATTTATTTCTTTTAAAATCAATAATACGATACTTAATCTTTGTACCACCACCAATGTATCTCATTGTGATCTTACCTTGATTGTTCCTACCGCCTGATTTCTTGAAAGAAAGCGTTAGTGCTTTATGTGGTTTGTTTTTATTACCTGTAGTAGTAGGTCTAATTACAGAAACTCGACCCCTAGTACCTGGTGATGTTGGTTTGTATTTTTTTAGTGCCATTGTATATCCTCTCTCTATTGTACCTTAAGGGTCTCAATGACATATCCCTCTTGAAGCTGAACTTCAGCTTTTTTTTGAGTGGATGTGTGTGTGTTACCAGTACGAGTACGCTTAGGTTTTGGATAAATCTTTGTTGTGCGTACACGGTCTACCTTCACGTTAAACATAACTTCAACTGCTTTCGCAATTTCAAATTTGTTAGCTAAACGATCAACAACAAAAGTGTAAATACCAGATTCTTGCTGTTCCATTGACTTTTCACTAACTAATGGTCGTCTAAGGATTTCTCTATTCTTTGGCATTATTAATCCTCGTTTCTAAACCCTTAACAGCTTCTTCTGTTAGTAGAACACGTTTGCAATTTACTAGATCGTAAGTGCAAACATCTTTCCATTCAATAGCAATGTACAATGGTGCATTCCTAAGGCTAAGGTAAAGCTTACCGTTTTCTTTTGGATCAAAAACAACCAAGTTTCTGCCTTTGGCAAATTCTTTATGGTCGAATTTCTTTAAGATTGGGTTTGTTTTACCTTTTTCGTCATTTAAATTTGATAAAAGATACATTTTGCTATCTTCTATAATCATTTTGACGGCACTTCTAAATGCAAGTTTCCTTTGCTGTTTTGGGAATTTTGTTTCATAACTTCTTGGGCGTGGTGGAAAAGCAACACCACCCTTTACCCATATTGGTGAACGTCTTGTTCCAGCACGAGCATTACCAGTACCTTTTTGTCTCCAAGGTTTTCTAGTACTGAAACTAATTTCACCTCTTGTTTTTGCACAAGCAGAACCTATACGAGCATTATTCTTAGTCTGTACTACAGCCCTAACAATAAGGTCGTTGTGAATTGTTTCTGGCAAACCCTTAATTTCCAATTCTTTTTGTGACAGGGTTTTTGTGTTTGTGTCATAAACCGCTACGATACTCATTATTTACGCTCCCATTTATTGATGAACACCCTGGAACCTTTTGTACCTGGGACGCCACCTTTAACTAGAAGTAAATTCTTTTCAGGATAAACTTTTACGATTTCTTTTCCTAGTTCAGTTACAGTAGCTTGACCGTGATGTCCTGGCATTTTTTTGCCTTTTGTAACTTTACCTGGGGTTGAACGGTTTCCAATTGAACCTGGTCTTCTATGTGACATAGCACCGTGAGAACTAGGTTGGCCATGGAACCCATGACGTTTCATAACACCGCAAAATCCATGTCCCTTAGAAATACCTGATACAATTACTTTTTCGCCTTCACTGAATAAATCAACACTGATTTTTTGATCTTTTCCGATTTCAGAATCTCGCATTTCATACATGTAGCGATATCCATCTTCATAGTCTTTCAGTTGACCCAATGTCGGCTTATTAATTTTACTTTTTTCTACTTTTTGTGTAGCTACTTTTACGGCATTATACCCATGTTTTTCCTGCGTTTTAGTTTCAATGACAACTGTCTCTGGAACTTGAATGACCGTTACAGGAACAAACTTCTCTTCTTTCCATATATGGGTCATTCCGATTTTTATACCCATTAATCGAAGACTCATTGTGTACTCCTTCCAATCAACACTGTTTACAGCTTAATTTCGATATCCACACCGGCTGGTAAATCGATATTCATTAGCGCACGTGTAACTTCCGTAGAAGGGTTATAAATATCGATTAAACGATTGTGGATACGTAATTCAAACTGTTCACGTGAATCCTTATCAATATGAGGAGAACGCAGAACAGTATACAAATGACGACGGGTAGGTAGAGGGATTGGTCCCTTAACCTGAGCTCCGCAGCTTAATGCTGTCTCTAATATCTTTTTTACTGACTGATCAAGAATCCTGTGATCCCATGATTTCAGTTTAATGCGCATTTTTTGACTTTCCATGAAAATCTTTCTCCTATTCGACGATCTTGGTGACAACT
>JAGLCW010000125.1 GCA_023146045.1 Caldisericia bacterium | reverse complement strand
TCTCTAAGGTCATGAATTCAGTATTGTTTGGAACGCCTTTATTCCTAAAGGAATAACATTGTTACTTGGGTGGAAATCATTATGGTGAAGACCAACTGCTTTTTGATTTATTTCTCTGGTTCCTAACCAAAACATGAAACTTGGGAATTTGTCGGAGAAGTATCCGAAGTCTTCTGCAGCCAACACCATTTTTGTATTGATAAATGGGAATTGAGTAGAAAGAACACTATAATAATGGTCAAATAGAGCTTTATTGTTTTTTACTGCTGGGCAACTAGATCCTTTTTTTAAAGACCACTTTATGCCAGTATTAGACTCTATTGAAGACAATATGTCCTTAATTTGTTGGATTAGTTTTTGTAATTTGATTTTATCATTTGCGCGTGCTGTCATAAATATTTGTGCAGTATCTGAAATACTATTTCTGGTGGTTCCAGTATTTAATTTACCAATTCCTAAAAATGTTCCTTCAATTTTCTCACTATTTTGAAATCTTGTAATAAATTCCACTGAAGCTTTCAATGCGTCAATTCCTTTTTCTGGAAGTGTAATATGACTTTGCAATCCTTGTAAAATAATGTCAATTTCTTGTGATGCAGCAAACAAAGTACTGTCGTTGCTTGCAATACTGCCAATAGGGTATGCGTCATTAACATGCAGTGCAATGCATTTTTCAATTTCCCACTTTGAGAGAATATCACTTTTAAGAATTCTTCTTGCTCCATCACCAGATTCTTCACCAGGTTGAAACAAAAATAAAATATTTTTGTCTACGTTGCTTTTAAGAACGCTTTGCAAAAAACCCCACATAATTGAAGTATGCACATCATGTCCACAAAGATGTTTACATTCATCCAATGTTTTAGATTCATTTGTGCCATTAGGTAGGGCATCTATATCACAGCGAAAAAGTATAAATGGAGAACCAACCCTTGGCTCATACGAAACTAGCAAACCTGTTTGGGTTGGCATATGCAACGCAATTTTATCCTGGTTTTTCATCTGGGTAATCAAAAGCTGAGTAATTTTATATTCGTTAAAGGCAGATTCAGGATTCTTTTGCATCCACATTCTTAATTCGCTTGGACTAATAGTTTTGTTAGTGTTACTAATATTTTTCGAGTTACTCATTAGACTATTCCAATGTATTTCTTAACAATTCTTTAACCGTTTCAGCTTTTCTAATAATTTTGAAATTACCATCACTGAATAAATAAATTTCAGCAGGAAGTGGAAAACCGTTGTAGTGGTTTGCCATAGAAAACCCATAAGCACCACTCTGATGAATTGCAATCAATGAACCAACCTTAGGTATAGGTTGAATACTAGGTGGAACTAGCACATCTCCTGATTCACAAAGCCTTCCCATAACTTTTACATTTCCCTTTTCTGCAGAAGCGTCAGTACAACTAAATGAATGATGTGCTCCATAAAGTGATGGTCTTAGCAGGTGATTCATTCCACCATCTGTTATACAAATTGTTTCAGACCTATATGTTCTGTTTTCTATTACTCTAGAAACATACCATCCAGCTTCTCCAATTAAGAATCTTCCCATTTCGCACCAAACTTTTAGAGATTTGAATGTTTCCTTCATGAACTTTTTCATTTTTACAAGATCTAATTCTTTGCCATCGTAATAAGGAATTCCCCAACCTCCACCAATATTAACTTCTGATAGATTATGTTTTTTAGCTAGAGTAGCGATAAAGCCATAAGCCTGTTTAAATGAGTTATAATCAGTTATCTGTGAACCAATATGCACATGAAAACCACTAATGCGAAGCCCAGTAACTTTTGCAAACTGTAAGCAATGGTCAATTTCAGATAATGGAATTCCAAATTTATGATGGTTAGATCCTGTTGCTATAAATGGATGAGTAGAAACATTTATTGCAGGATTAACGCGTAAAAATAGTGACGGAATTAATGATGCAGACGATACTTCACTCCATTTAACCAATTCATCAAAAGAATCAACATTTACGTTTTTTATAGAGTTTTCACTAAAAAAGCCCATATCATCTTCTGTTTTTGCATTGCCATTCCAAACCATGTTTTCCGAAGGAATTTTACCTTTGGCAGCAGCATAAAATTCTCCTCTTGAAATTACATCAGCTCCAATGCCATGTTCATTAAAAACTGAAAGTAAGTATGGGTTTGCATTAGACTTTACTGCAAATGTTGGCCGAAAGGAAACTCCCTTAAATGTTTCTTTTAATTCCTTAATATGCTTTTGAATAGTTACCTCACTGTACAAATAAAATGGTGTAGGTATAGCTATAGTTTCTAAAGAGTTATTTAAAAAAGTATTCATTATATGCACTCCTGTAATGATTTTTTTAACGCATTAATCATGGAAAACCATGTTGTTTTTGATGTATTTAGTGGTGGGAGCAACCTTATAGCTCCATTGGGCGTGATATTCAATAACAAATGATGAACTTCTCGAGCTATTGTTTGTACATCTTTCTTACATGGCAAAGGATCAATACCAACCATGAAACCCTTTCTACGAATGCTTGTGGAAACTTCATCTAATTCAGAACGAAGAAGGTCGTCTAAAAAACTGTCAATTTGATTAATGTGGTTCATGCAAACTGGTATTTCACCTAAGACAACTTTTGCGCCTGCAAGAGAAATTGGATTTGGAGCAAATGTAGAACCATGATCTCCAGGTTCAAAATCTTGAAATATTTCACTAGAAAATATTGCTCCACCCAATGGCAATCCACCACCTAATCCTTTACCAACTAGTACTATGTTTGGTTCAAGACCCCAATGTTGGTACGAAAACCAACAGCCAGTTCTTCCTAAACCAGACTGTATCTCGTCACACACAAGAATAAAATTGGTTTCATTGTGGTAGTATTTGATTGAAGCAGACATTTCTTTAGAAAGAAGATTAATTCCTCCAGAGCCTTGAACAGGTTCAATAAAAATAGCTAAAACTGATTCACAATTTTGTTCCATAAATCTTTGAAATTGAACATGATCATTCCAATTGAGTGATTTAATATTTGGAAGCAATTGACCAAAACGATGTTTAATCTTTTTGTTCCCAAGCAAAGATAAAGCCCCAGTGGTGCGACCATGAAAACTTCCAGTAAAATGAATAATTATGTTTTTCTTTTTTTCTTCCTTCTTTTTTATTACTCTAATGGCTGATTCGGTTGCTTCTGCTCCAGAGTTTGTAAAGTAAACTTTTCCGTCTAAATTAGCTGCAGCCAAAAGTTTGGCTTCAACCATTGTGGCATCAGGATCTAAAAAATAATTAGATACATGCATGTACCTGCACATTTTCTCCTGCATTGCTGATAGTACGCCTGGAAACGAGTGACCAAGAAGCATTACGCCAATTCCAGAAAACGTATCCTGGTAACTTTGACCTGTAATGTCTGTTATTGTGGAACCATTTGCATAATCAACTGTGATGGGTATATGATTGTATATCGATGTTCTCATAGCGAAAACCTTTTTGCCAATTTCTCAATTACTTCTTTTACGTTTTGACTGGAAATTAATATAGAAATACTAATTTCAGATGTTGTAATCATATATACATCACCTGGATTTAATATCTTAAAAATTGAATCTGTTACACCAACTGTTTTTCGCATATTAGAGCCAACCAAGGTTACTTTGGCTAGATTACCACGGAATGAAACAGATTGTGAAATTGTTCTTAGGTGCTTTTGTGCTTTTCGTAGTTTATCCTCTGCTTTTTCTAAATCATCTTCCCAAATTGTTAATGATAGAGATAAACCTCCAGGACGATTAGATAGAGCTATCATATCAATGTTAAGAGAAAACTTCTGTAAAGTATTAGTTATCTTTTTAAGAAAATTTGAATCTTCTGTATGTGTTTCTGCTGTAATCAACCATTGTTTTTCTAAAAGACTTATTCCAATAACTGGTTTTGTATGAATTGTTTCTATGGCTTGAGAAATCATGCTACCCTCCTTATTAGAAAATGTTGATGCACAGTAAATGGGAATATTGAATTTATGTGCTATTTCAATTGATCTATCGTGCAGAATACCAGATCCCTGACGAGACATTTCCAGCATTTCTTCATAACTTACAAAAGGCAGTTTTTTGGCATGTGAGTATATTTTTGGATCAATTGAATAAATTCCATCTACATCGCTGTAAATTTGGCATGGACAGTTTAATGCTCCAGCAAAAGCAACCGCCGTTGTGTCAGATCCTCCTCGCCCAAGTGTGGTAATTTCATTTTCATTAGTAATTCCCTGGAACCCTGTTACAACAACTACATCAAATTCTAATAATTTTGTTTTAATGAATTCTGCATCTATGCTCTGAATATTTGCTTGATTAAACTTTTCATTTGTTACAATTCCTGCCTGAAATGAATTTAGTGCAATGCTTGAAATAGAGTTTTCCTGTAGCATCATTGCAAGCAAAGAGGCAGATATTTGTTCACCAGTGGTTAAAAGCATGTCTAATTCTCTAGGGTGATCTTTTGTAGTAAAAGAATCAACTAATTGTAATAAGTCATTTGTTGTTTTACCCATTGCAGAAACAACTACAACTACTTTATCATATTTTTTTAGTGCAATCTTAATCTTTTCTAAAACCAACGCCAAGCATTCTTTATTTTTTAAAGAGCTCCCACCAAATTTCTGTACAACAAGTTTCATTATTGTATATTTCTTAACGTAGGCTCTATGGAAGTTTTGGATATAGTTTTTGCATCAACTTTTTTAATCTGTTTTGCTGGAGCACCTGCAACCACAGTATATGGTGGTACATCACTTGTAACAATTGCTCCAGCCGCAACTACAGAGTGTTCACCAACTCTTACGCCTTCAAGGATTACAGCGTTAGCACCAACCAAAACATTATCCTCTATTACCACTGGTTTTGCACTTGCTGGTTCAATAACTCCAGCAACAATTGCACCAGCACCAATATGGCACTTACGCCCAATTTTT
Source organism: Caldisericia bacterium (assembly GCA_023146045.1). GTDB lineage: Bacteria > Caldisericota > Caldisericia > UBA6126 > UBA6126 > JAGLCW01. Next base: position 10,977 of record JAGLCW010000125.1, on the reverse strand, counting down.
GCTCTACCGCCTATTACTGCGTTCATGTCTATCATTGTGTTGTCGCCAACATTTGCTCCAATATTTATCACAGCACCCATCATTACAACAACATTTTTTCCAATTGAAGAAAATTCTCTAATATATGCGCCTGGTTCAATCCGTGCATCTAATGACAACAAATCAATCAAAGGAATTGCAGAATTTCTTCTATCTGCCTCAACTCTAATGGTTTTGATTTTTGAATCATGTTTTTTTAACCAAGGTTTTATTACTTTCCAATCACTGAAAAGAACCCAATAGTCCACTCCTTGATAAAATTCAATGTTCAAAAAATCTGTTGAGTTAAATTTCCCTTTTATCCATATTTTAACTGGAGTTGTTTTTTTGCTATTTGAAATTGTGTTAATTATATTTTCTGTTGTCATTATCATAATATTATCCTTTGAAACGTGAATCCATTGTGTAGAAACCATTTATGAAGTTGTTATCTAAAATCCATCTAGCACAATCTAAAGCACCTTTTGCAAAAACTTGCCTAGAGTAGGCAGTATGACGCAAGTGAATTATTTCAGATTCATTCGAAAAAATAATCTCATGCTCTCCAGGAACACCCTTTAATCGAAGAGAGTTGATATGAAAATCTTTTTCAAGTGTTGCTTTTAATGAAATTGCCGTACCACTAGGTGAGTCCTTTTTTTCGGTATGATGGGTCTCTATCATACCAATATCCCATCCATCCAACTGATTTTTTATTGAATTAAGCATTGAATGAACACAATGTATACCAAGCGAGTAGTTTGTGCTATAAAAAACAGGAATGCTTTGTGAATATTTAGTAAGTAAATTTTTGTGAGAATCCAAAAGCCCAGTTGTTCCAACGATTAAAGGACATTGGAAAAATAGTGCTTTTTCACAAGAGTACCTAAGAGCTTCTGGTAAAGAAAAATCAATTATACACTCTGGTCTACTTTCAAAAATTTCATCTGTTTCACTTTTTTTATACACACATAAATCATTTGAGTCTTCAACACAGCTTAAAATTTCTTGACCCATTTTTCCTAAATAACCTATAATGCCTACCTGCATGTGTACCCTAACCCTTCAAGTTCATTTCTTAAAATGATTTGAGTAGATTCTTCAATTGGAACTAGAGGTCTGCGAAGAATGTTCTTGCAATATCCAAGTGTTGACATTGCATATTTAACTGGGGAAGGATTAGTTTCAATAAATAGTGATTCAAGTATAGAATTTAGCTTGTTGTTAATTTGCTGAGCTTTTACCAAATCACCACTGAAAAAAGCATTTGTTAATTCTTTCATTTCAGTTGGAATAACATTTGATGAAACAGAAATTACTCCAGATCCACCTATAGCAAGAATTGGTAGAGTTTGATCATCGTTTCCAGAATATAGTTTTAAAGAAGGTGGCATTTTTGAAATAAGGGAGTTGATCTGAGAAATATTTCCACTTGCTTCTTTCACGTAGCAGATGTTTGGAGCCTGTTTGTGTATTTCTAAAATTGTATCAGGAAGTATATTCATTCCTGTTCTAGATGGTACATTGTAAATAATAATTGGTAACGAAGTTTCCTTTGCGATATATGAGTAGTAATCTACAAGACCCTTTTGGGTGCTTTTATTGTAATATGGATTTACAATTAAAAATCCATCTACTCCAAGTTGTTCTCCCTGCTTGTTAAATTCAAGCACATGATTTGGATTGTTACTGCCTGTTCCCAAAATAATTGGCATTTCATTATGTAATTGTTCCTTAACAAAAATGATTAATTGCTTTCTTTCCTCACTTGTTATAACTGGACATTCTCCTGTTGTTCCCAAAAGAATGCAAGCATCAATTTTAGCCTGTCGTTGTTGCTTTAAAATAATTGATAAGCTTTCAAAATCAATAGATCCATCTTCTAAAAAAGGGGTAACTATCGCAGTACCTACGCCACTAAATAATGTCATTACAACTCACTCTTCCTTTCAGATAATAAAAATCTTCGTCAATTAATACATAAATGTCACCACCATTTGTGGTAACAATCCACTCATTGTACGGGCTATCTAGTTGATTTTTCAATAAGAAAGCGATAGCAGTACAACCTGTGCCACATGATTTTGTTTCCCTGTTTACGCCATTTTCAAAGGTGCGTAACCATATGTGATTAGTTTCACAGAAAAAAACATTAACATTTGATTCAGACGGTATTAAAGGATGATTACGAACTTCAGTGAAAAAATCTTTTAACTCAAAACTTTCTAGTAATTCGATATTTTTAACTTGCCTTGCAGCATGATGTACACCGACTTGTACATGGTGAATGATAGAGTTCTTCAAAGTTACTTCGGAAAGCAAAATTGGTTTAGGCATAGAAACAATGGGCATGCCATCAGAATCTATCCTTCCTTTTAATTCTCCACTAGATGTTTGTATTGTGTGCCAAATGTTTTTCGAAAGACTACGAAATTTATGCAAATAGTAAAAAACACTTCTTGCTCCATTCCCACACATTGTTGCTTTCGACCCATCGCAATTAAAGTATTCCATTCGCCAAGAATCACCAGTTTTAAACAACCATATTGCACCATCTTCATTGCATTTGTTGCTTGAGAACCAAGCTTCAGGACTACTGCTTTCAAAAATTAGGAATGTATTGCCGTTTGCATCGCATCTAACCATCGCAAATATCCTTTAGAGATTCAATAATTTGGAATGCATTCCAAGCAGAGCCAACCAGCAAATTGTCTGCAATACACCAGTATTGAGCAGAATGCTCATTTATTATGCGCAATCTACCTACACAAACCTTAGTTGTATTTGTAGCATTCATGAGCATTTCTATATCACTGCTATATTTTAAAAACAAAGAATTGTTGAATTCATTTTCAAGAATAGCACGATTGATAGGTTTTTTTGTTTCGATATAAACAGATTCCCCATGACAAATTTTTATGGGAACCCTTACCGTTGTTGGGTGTATTGCTAGCCCCGGGGATTCAAGAATGCGTCTTGATTCATTTATCATTTTCCATTCCTCTTGGCAATAACCATCCTGCATGATTTCGCCAATTGATGGAGTAATATTCTTTGATAAAGGAGAATTCTCAACTGACAGATCCTTTTCAGAGTCGAACAATTCCAAACCCATTTGACCCATGCCAGAAACTGATTGGTACGTTGATACTACAACTTTACTAATGCCAAAAAGGTTCTGAAAAAGAAATCCAGTAAATTACAGAATATTAGATGTGAATCCTGCATTTGAAAGAATTCTCGGCATTAAAAAAGAAGGCTCTTCGCACATTCGAATGGGCAAACTATGGTTGTCCAAAATTTTGTCCACACGCTCTAGGGGGGTGCGGACATAATCTTGGACTCTAATTGAGACAGGAGAATGTCTGCCTCCCACCTAATGTTTAAAGAAATGATAGTTTTGCAATGCATAACATACATGGAATATTTTGGACAATCGTCAAACATAATGACAGAAGATTTGCCAGAAATTATTGTAGTAGAAAATGGTGTAGTATTTAAACACCGTTATAGGAACGAAAAACCGTTTTCAAATATTTATACTCATAGCGTTTGTTAAAATGTTCTAAATCTGCCCTTAAAATCATTACAAAATAAACCATTAACTGCATTATTAAGAAAAGCTTCCTGTGTATGTGATGCCAATAACATTTATTCCATTGCTTCTTCAGAATCAGATATGGAAGTAGCAGGAATAGTTTTGAATTCTCTTTTTCCTATTGCACGAATTGGATACTGAACAAAGATACAATCCAGAGACAAATAAATGGTCTCTGGATTAGTAATTAAAGTTTCTATTTTTCGGTATTGTTTTTAATGTCAACAAGAGACTCGTGAATTTTAAAAATTACTATAATAAGTTCGCAATAGACTCTAGCTAAAATAGGTCCAAGAACTATTATAAGTAGTCCACCGAGTATAGACATGAATGCACCGCTTCTTCCAATAGAACTGAAAATAGCGATTAATCCAATAATTACGCTTGAAACAACACCAAGCCAAAAGAAAAATTTGATAATGACAGGAGTTATCATCTTGTCAAACGATAACCATGCTTTTGGTGTGTTTACTTTTTTAAAGTCATTTTTCAAATCATTTTTTAGATCATCAGTTAATTCATCCATGAAAATCTCCTTGTTACTTAAATAATAGATTACTGATAACATTGTAAACCATACTTTTAATACATGCAATGAAATATACATATTATATGAAACCAGAATATTGTTTTGAAAACTTGTTCAAAACTTGCATATACCATAGAGACTTAGTATAACAGTATCATAGTAGCTATAATTATATATGCAAACACATCTTTATGGTGTTTATACTGGAGGTATTTGATGGCTGGAATTTTAGAAAGATTTAAGAACGTTATGGAAGCAAACATTCATTCAATGCTGGACAAAGCAGAAGATCCAGAAAAAATGATCGATCAGTATTTAAGAAATTTTGAAGATGATTTAGGAACAGTTAAAGCTGAGACAGCAGCTGTTATAGCAGAACAAAAAGGTTCACAGCGTCGCGTTGGCGAATGCGAATCTGAAATGAAAAAAATGGAAGAATTTGCAAAAAAAGCTTTACTGGCAAAAAATGAAGCAGATGCCAGAGTATTCCTTCAAAAAAAAGATCACCTAAAGAATGAACTGGTTTCACTACAAAAAAGCCACAAAATTGCTGAAGCAGATGCAGAAAAAATGAAACTTATGCATGACAAGTTAAATGCCGAAATAGAAGAACTAAGAGGTCGTAGGGGAGAAATAAAAGCCAAAATGAAAGTAGCAAAAGCTAGACAGCAGATTAGCACTACAGCTTCTAAAATAGGAATTGGAACAAACACATCAATGTTTGACGAAATGAACGAAAAAGCTCAAAGACTTATGGATGAAGCCGATGCTTTAGTAGAATTGAACACACCAAAAGAAGATAACCTACAGGTATTAACCGACAAGTATGAAAACTCTTCTGAACCAACTGTTGACGTAGAAGACGACTTAAATAGACTGAAAAGTGAATTAGGTCTTTAACGATTCGTTAAAAAGTCTTTTCCACAAAACTTTAGGAGGGTTATGCTATGGGTATATTCGGGAACCAATTTGCGAATGTTATTGAATGGGAAGAATATAGAGACGATGTACTATTCTGGAAATGGACCAACAAAGAAATTAAAAAAGGTTCAAGACTTGTAATTAAACCAGGACAAGATGCAATTTTCATATACAACGGCAAAGTTGAAGGCATATTTAAAGATGATGGGAACTACGAAATGGAATCTGATATCATCCCATTTTTATCCACATTAAAAGGATTCAAATTTGGTTTTAATTCAGGAATTCGAGCAGAGGTTCTTTTTACCAACACAAAAGAAATCAATGTTAAATGGGGAACAAAAAACCCTATAAACCTCCCTGCCCCAGGACTCCCAGGTGGTATGCCAATAAAATCTTTTGGTACTCTAGATTGCAAAATCGACGATCAGAATATTCTGATTGAAAAAGTTGCTGGTATAAAGCAGCAATTCGGCGTTGATGATGTTAAAGACAGAGTAATGTCTATGCTTAACCAGTTACTAATGAAGTGGATTAGTTCCAAAGGTAAAGACATGTTTAATCTCCAAGCAAATGCTTATGATATTGCCAAAGGAATAAAAGATGATTTAGATATGGAGATGCGAAAGATAGGTATCGCAATAACTAACTTTAACATATCCAGTTTTAGTTATCCTGAAGAAATAAAACGGATGCAGAATAAAGTAGCAGGGCAAAGCATGGTTGGCGATATAAATAAGTACACACAAGTATCTATGGCTGACTCTCTTGGAAAAGAATCTGCAGCTGGCAATATGGCAAGCAGCGTTGTTGGAATGCAAATGGGTATGGCAATGGGCAAGCAAATGATGGACCAGTCAAATCAACAGCAAAAAAATACTTCAAGCGATAACAAAGAAAAATCAAGCGAATCCAAGCAGAATTCAACTCCTCCAAAGTTCTGTCCAGAATGTGGTACAAAAAACGAGGGTTCAAAATTTTGCCCTAATTGTGGATATAAATTCTGATAATAGGAGGTAGATTTTGAAATTAAAAAAGTTTGTGTGCTCCAATTGTGGAGGTAAGACGGAGTTTGATGTTAAGTCACAAGAATTAAAATGTCCAAACTGCGGCACTGTATACGGTATTTTGAAAGAAGAGGCTAGCTCGAAACACTTGATAAGCGAATATTCTGCTAATGTTGATGCAATAGAGAAACAAGAAGCCTCTGTTTTAGAATGTTCCTCATGCGGAGCCACCATTGAACTTGAGACAACAGTAGTTTCAGGCAAATGTCCTTATTGTGATTCTCCTGTCGTTATGACAGAAAAAGCAGTTGCTTCCATTCCTCCAGATGGAATATGTCCTTTTAAAATCGATAAACACGAAGCTGTATCCAGGTTTAGAAAATGGATTAAAGGTAAATGGCTTGCTCCAAATTCTCTTAAGAATATGTACCAATCAGGAAAAATACTTGGAGTTTACCTACCATATTGGGTTTTTGATGCAGATGCAAGCTGCAGATACACAGCTTCTGGTGGAAAAGACCGAAAAGTAGAATACCGAGAAAATGGAGAAACTAAGACCAGAACAGAAACAGACTGGTATCCAGTTAGTGGAAATATTTTTCATAGCTTTAAAGATAAAATTATTAGAGCCACAAAAAGTATCAATGAGCGTTTACTAAAAATACTTGGTGGGTTTAACGTAAACAATGCATACAAATTCCATCATGATTTTTTTGCAGGTTTTTCTTCTGAAATTTTCAATATTCCTATGCAAACAACATATGAAGAAGCTAAACAGTATTTTCAAAATGAACTTCATTACATGGTTGAAGCTAAAGTAAGACGTTCCTACGATAGAGTTAGGAATATTACAATGTGGATTAAATGGAGCAATGAATATTATCGCTTCATGTTTCTTCCCGTATATACCATGGCATATTTTTTCAATGGAAAAACTTACCAGATTTTAATCAACGGAGACAGCGGACAAATCGTTGGAGATTATCCAAAATCTGTATGGAAGATCATCCTAATAATTTTTGCTGTACTTATTATAGCAGGACTCATTTGGTATTTCACACAATAAAATTCCTTTTAATAAGGAAACTTAATGCTAAATAGCGATTAACTAATTAAAATCTTTATTGCTTTGGCATACAAAATAGTATCATTTAATACAACGGTTCTTCAATGGAAATCCACTCTTGGCTTGTCTGGTTGTAGAGCATGTAAATAGCATCTTGCTTGTCACCAAAATGGACTTTATCTACTTCATACATATATGGTACAAGTGTTTTTACTAGACTAATCCAATCTCCTGATACATCTGGTATACCACAATAACCATCTATAACAATGTTGGAATTTTCTCCCATCAAATTACTCTTCATTATTGGTCTAGCGGAGGCTAGAGAATCATCCACATAATAGAATGAATTGTTTTGGACATTAATTCCACTCATTCCTCCTTTGTTCTGTATGGTAATAATTTCTGATGGATCTGATCGAGTTATCCTATGGATACCTTTTGGTTGTACTCTACGTTCATCTATTATTTTAATTGTACTGTAAAACAGGTAGTCATTGGTGGCAACAAGTAATCTGCAGGACTCTGCAAGGAAGAGTTTTTTGTTAGTACCATCTATATCCATTTGGTAAATGTGGTAGTTATCTGAGGACTAATATAGTATATCTGATCTTGGACAACATTTAGTCCCTCAGCTTCGTTTTCGGTGAGTTTTGTTTCTTTTTTTCCATCTAAATTCATACTGTAAATTGAATTGTCATCTTCTGGGTTTAAAAAGTAAATAGTATTGTGTGCAACAATCATATGATAAGCTTTGGTTATAGAAACAATATTGCAGGAAGAACCATCCAGATTCATGCGATAGATGCATTGATCATTGTCTTGAATGTAATAAATCTTGTTCTCGTATAAATTCATCCAATGACAATCGTTGGGAGAAATTTGAACAATACCGGTCCCATCTTGTTTCATTCGAGTAATTCCATGATTCTTCTTTGGATTAATAAAGAAAACATATTCCTTATTACCTACCATACAACCACCATTAGAAATATTGCCGTTAACATTTCCATAGTCTATAGAAGAAGAGCTAGAATTGCATCCAATTAATGCCGATGAAATAAAAAAGAGACTCAATAACACAATCGTGCTGAACAGTTTCAGTTTCTTCATAAAAAATCCTTTCATTGGCGTATTTTAGCTTCTGATTTGTAATCAACTAACATAAAAAATACAAAAGGCTCATTGGTTTATTGTTTATTCTCAAAACTTTTCTCAGCAAGTAATTTCATTTTTAGCCATCCAATCGTCCATGCTTTTAATCCTAGCGTCTCTAATATCTGGACCAACATAGGAAGGGATATATCCTTCTTTTGGTGATTTGTTTTATTTTGGGATCCTTTAATCTAAGTATATCACAAACTTTGTGGAAGACTTCATTATTTTGGAGATAGATATGTGCTAAAAATAATACTTGTTTGCAGGAACATAAATGCACATTACAAAAGATTCTACGATGGGTGTACCATCTCGCCTATAATACGTACTGTTATAGCCCGGGATATACTTGCCTATGGGAAAATAATCCTCTTCAGCGCTTAGGGTACTTCCTGAAACATATACTTTGCCTGTAGAACCTAGGGCTAAACTGGTAAGCGTATCCTTTTTGCTTCCGCCAATGTAGGTTGCAAACTCAAGCCGAGTACCACTAGGATTAAACATAACAAGGTATCCATCTTGGTTCCCTTTGTATTCTTTTTCAATGCCAGGAATGCGAGGATGTACTGGAAGTGTATCTTCACCATTTACTGCTATAATCGCTTGCCCTTTATCTGTCACTTGCAGATCTGCAGGATAACCACCTGAAGTAGAGAGATAGGTTCCATATTCAATACTTGTGCCTAAAGGATCCAATTTCATTAAATATGTACCATTTACATCGGTGTCAATTTTCATAACAAAACCATCGTAGGAACCAGACTGAGTTTTTTGAAATCCTGGTACATCGCCACCTACGGGAAAGGTTCCCTTCTGAGAAGCGGTAAACCCAACCACATACAAAAATCCCTCCATTATATTCTTTGGAGAAACCTGGGGTAGTATCATCAATACACAATGTCGGTTTTTGTCATAAATGGGTTGGAGTGACAAGAGAATAAGTTCCTGCTATGTAAATTGAATTTTCGTGATCTACTTTTATTAGTGTAGTATTTGGATATGCTGTTTTGCTGCTAGGTGCATAACTATTATTAGCAGGCTTTTTCGGCAACTCAACAGAACGTGCTTGAGTTGATAATATTGAAACAAAAAAAAGAAATGAAACCACCACTGCATATCGTGTTTTTTCATGTTTGCTTCCTTTTAATCTTTTCTACTGTTTGGTTTGACCTTATAAAAACATACCCATGTAAAGTGGTAAAATAATTTTTTTATCAGCTATTCCAATGTTACCAGAAGTCAGTTTGTAACCTGTTTCAATATCATTTCGCTTAAGTATCTCATTAAGAGATTTTGTTGAACCATTTCCTGCTTTTACTTCTACTGGTACAATTTTTCCTTTTTTTGTTAACAAAAATTCAGTTTCCTGCGAATTTTGTTTGTTTTTGAAATAATTCAATTTGTAGCCCTTTTTCACAAACATGTCAGCAATTAAATTTTCATATATTCCACCTTTAACATTTCCAGTCAATGTATTACTGATAATGGCTTTTTTCATTTCATATCCATACATAGACACTAATATACCAATATCGTTCAAGTATAGCTTATACTGATTGTCTTTTTCATATGCTACAAGCGGAAATTCTGGAATTGAAACGTTAAAGCAGAACCTGACAAGATTTGCGTCTCTTAACCATTCAAGGCTATTTGCATACTTTCGTGCTGCTACACCTTTTTCCACAACAGAAAACATGAATTTTTTATTTTCTTTTGCAAGTTGCTTTGGAATAGAAAGGTAACAATTTTTTGCCTTAGGTTTTTCACTAGTAGTGGCATATTTAGAGATATCGTCTAAGTAACTGTCAATAATCTTTTGTTGCTCCAATTGCACTTCGTTGAAATTGTTGGTTTCATTGAATTTGTTTATTACCGCAGGCATACCACCAACAACAATGTATTCACGTAAATATTTCATCATCGTTTTATGAATGATATTTGGAATTTTTTCCAGTCTTTCAAAATAATCTTTTATGGTATTGATTGTTTCACTTGATATTTCTTTAGCCCACAAGAATTCTTCAAAATCGAGAGAGTGCATTTCCATATGAGTTTCGTATCCAACAGGAATAGAAGATACTTCCCTGTAGCTTATGCCAAGAAGTGAACCAGAGGCGATTACGTCATAACGGTTATCTATTGCTAAAAATTTTAGTGCGGTTCTTGCTTGAGGACAAGCTTGAATCTCATCAAGAAATATTAGTGTATTTTTTTCAATAAATTTAACTCCAGGTAACATAAGCGATATCTTTTTTTTAATTTCATCAGTTGAAAGGTTATCGTCAAATATTTCTTTAAGGCTGGGTGATTCCTCAAAATTAATCTGTATATAACTCTTGTAATTTTCTTTTGCAAAGCGATCAACAATATATGTCTTCCCAATTTGACGTGCACCCTTAATTAGCAAACATTCTTTGTCCTTTGTGTTTTTCCAGCTAATTAATTTCTGCATCATCTTTCTTTTAAGCATATATTTTCTCCTCATGAAATTTTACTTAGCTATTTTAGCATGTTACCACACGCTTATCAATAAAATATGCATATATTTAGAGTATGTTCTCATTAGAAATTGCATATTATTGGAGTATTATATTACACCTTTATACATATTTATTGATTCAAACTGACGTTTCGGGTGTGTGCGACAATAGTTTAACTCAAACTTCGCATATGCTAACCC
>JAGLCW010000124.1 GCA_023146045.1 Caldisericia bacterium | reverse complement strand
TCTTCAACAACAACTTCAAAGTTTACTGTGTTTGTATTGCCAGCAGTATCTTTTGCTACGATAGTAAAGATGTTTTTGCCTGGTTTTACATTTACTTCACTCGACCATATATCATGAACTACTTTTGCAGGTTTTCCATTTACGGTTACTTCACAATCAGGCTCAACTCTACCTGTTAATGTTAGGTTAGTTGCTCCTTTGACTGTTCCTGGATCATCTACAAAAACCAATGGTTTTGTTGTATCCAAAGTTACCGTTATCATGCAACGAATTGTTTTACCATTAGGAGATGTTGCTGTAGCCACTATTGTGTTTAATCCTTCTTCTAGCATTACTTGTGTAGAAAAAGTTCCATTAGTAGAAACATTTGCAGGTTGTCCGTTTACGGTCACTTTATTCCCTGGGTCTGTAGTTCCGGTTACTGTTAAGTTAGATTTATTTGTAACTTGTGCTACTGGATTCAATGCTAAGTTTGGATTAGATTCGTCTGGAGTTACCCATCTTTCCGTTTTTCCATCTACCATATCTTCCATTGTAGCGTTAAATGTAATAATACCTTTGTCGCTTGGTGTTATTGTTAACATACAAACACCTTTGTCGTTTGTAGTCCCAGATGTTTTAATTCCAGGTCCTTCAACAACAACTTTTGCTCCTTCTACTGGAGCATTAGTACCGATTTCAGAAACAGTAACAATAGCTTCTGAACTCTTGTTTGGATTTAACATAGGTGATATTTTCACATCAAGTTGTAATCCCAAGACAGAGTCAAAATTAACTAAATCTCGTAATGTGTATGTAGAAGTATTATTAAAGCGATATGGTTCTTCATGGTAATGATTACTCTTGTTGAAGTATCCTAATGATGCAATACCTTCTCCAATTCCTGTTGGTGTGAATAACAATGTTGTTTCCATCACCTTAGGATCAGTTTGAGACTGTAGAGTATCACCATAAATAGCAGTTTGATGTTGATTTCCAAATAGGAATACTCTTCCATCTTCATGCATTGGTAAGTCTCTAGAATCAGCTGGACGTACTTCAATAATCATATTATTTTCAATCGCGTATACTAAATCATAACTTGCTGCGTTCAATAGGTCTTTGCCAATTTCTTTTCTTGTTTCAGCATATAAGACCGTTAGTCTTGGTGCAGCAATTTGTACTTCATGGCTTGGGAATGCTTCCCAATCAAGGAAGAAAAC